>JAUIGO010000005.1 GCA_030429955.1 Bacteroidia bacterium | reverse complement strand
GATGCCAATGGATGTACAGCGACAGCGAGCTATACGGTAAATGCAGCAGCAGATTTCACGGCCAGTGCAACAGGAACAGATGTTAGTTGTAATGATGATAATGGGACAAGTGATGATGGAACAGCAACGGTAATGTCAATTGGAGGAGTTGCACCTTTGACGTATTTATGGGATGATGCAGGAGCACAAACAACAGCGACAGCGATAGGTTTATCTACAGGTACATATAATGTGGTTGTAACAGATGCCAATGGATGTACAGCGACAGCGAGCTATACTGTAAAGGCTGCAGACTTGTTAGTAATAACAGCAGGTGAATTAGTTTGTGGCGAATTATCTGATTTCGGATTTTATACAGCTGATGTGACAACTAATGGAGGTAATGTTACAAGTGATTATGGTACACCTGTTGATAATGGAGGAAACTCATGGACAATCACAGGAATTCCTAATGGACAAAATGTAACAGTAACAGTTACTACAGATTTACAGTGTGAGTCATCACTAGAGATAGTAGCACCAGAATGTGCATGTATTGTACTGGATTATGAATATACGGATGTAACATGTTACGGATTAGACGATGGTACGATTGCAGTAAACTTTGTGCCTGAAGGCGCAACAGTTACCATTAATGGGCAACCATATGATGCTAATATGTTATATGCTCCAGGATCATATACTATCAAGGCATTCTATGAAGGTGTTGATATTGACGAGTGTATCATTGAAGAGAAGATTAATATTGAAGAGCCAGCGCTAGTTACAATTAATGTTGTTGGTACTGATGTAACTTGCTATGGAGCTAATGATGGTACTATTACAGTAAGTAATTTAAGTGCAGGAGCTACTTATACCATTAAGAAAAATGGCATAGGTGCTGACTTAAGTGGACAGAGTTATTTTGGTCCAGGAATGTATATTGTAAAGGCTTTTCTTCCTCAGAATGCTGGAACAGAAGTAGTTGACGAACCAATTCTTTCTCTAAACAGATCTTATAATCCATGTGAATCAATTGTGATTGTTAATATTAAGCAGCCAAATATGTTGGCATGTAAGTTGTATTCTGGATTTGGAACGTATGTTGATTGTAAGCCAACTTCAACAACCAATTGGCTCGGTGTTAAAACTACTGGACAAGGTGAACTTACTTATTCATGGACAATAGATGCTAAGGGAATAGATAATGGTTGGGGAATTGTTGAAGATGATCCAGATGGTTTTGTAAACTTAATAGTAGGAGTTGGATCAGCTATCTATACTGTAACAATTGAAGATGAAAACGGTTGTGTTACATCATGTAGCAGAGAAGTAGTTTCTTCTTGTGAGAAAGAAGATCCATTATTTAATGCAACATTATATCCAAACCCAGTAAAAGACATTCTTAATGTTAAGTTTGATAAACAAGTTAACGAAGATGTAACAATTGAAGTTTACAACTTAGTTGGTACTAAAATGTTTGGAAATACATTCAATTCAAATACTAAACGTGGTAAAAATGATATGAAAATAGATTTCTCTAGATTCCCAAGTCATGTGTATTACGTTAAAATAATTACTAAACAAGGTACTGTAATTAAGAAAGTAGTTCTGGATAAGTAAAAAAAAATTGAATTAATAGCAATAATTTTGAACGCAACACCTTCAACCTAAAGTTGAGGGTGTTGTTTTTTTATTTAGCAAATATCTGAGAGGTGTCTTTGAAGGATTTAAACTCTAAAGCATTTCCTGAAGGATCCATAAAGAACATGGTTGCTTGCTCACCAACTTGACCTTCAAAACGAATGTAAGGCTCAATAATAAATTCTATGTTGTGTGATTTCAATTTATCGGCAAATTTTCCAAAATCTTCCCAAGGCAAAACAACACCAAAATGAGGAACTGGAACAGCTTTCCCATCTACAGCATTAGTATGTAGTTCTTCTGATGATTTAGGTTTGTAGTGAATTACAAATTGATGACCAAAGAAGTTGAAATCAACCCAATGGTCGCTACTTCTACCTTCTTCACATCCTAAAATGTCTCTGTAAAATGTTCTGCAGGTTTCTAAGTTTGAAACTGGTACTGCTAAATGAAAAGGTGATAGCATTGTCTTTAAATTTTAGACAACGAATTTAAATATTTTTATTAATAAAGAACTATATTATTTTCTCACACAATCAATTTTCCAAGTTGGAAAGACAACAGACTCCGTTTTATCAACCCATTCTCCAATCCATTTGTAGCCGGATTTTGAAATGTCATAAAACGTCAATCTAAAAAAACCATCAGCTCCATTTGGTGCTTTTTGTTCACTATACAATACAATATTGCCATTTTCTTTTTTGTTGCCTTCCCAAATCGGGAAGGTACTTGTAGGTGTTTTTGACGAAAACCAATGTACATACCATCTGCTACTGTCTGCTATATATTGTCTAATACTTCCTGAATGTCCTCCATCTGCTTTTAGTGTTTCATCCTGAACCGCCATACCATTTAAAATGTATTTCCATCTCCAGATCATATCTTCACCTTCTGACCAAGTACCATCTTGGTTTCTGGTTAATGATTTACAGTTGCATTCTCCAATCATGGCTTCGTAATCTTTTATTTGTTCTGGAGCTTCAGGATTAGCTTTACCGAAAGGGAATTTTTCTGATACATCGTATTCATATTGAGCAAAAACTGTAAAGGATGTAAAGAGAAAAAGGAAATAAAAAAGTTTCATCTGTTTAATTTTATTGTTTTTAGCGGTCAGATGTAATTCGCCAATAATTATTTCAGTTGGATTAACTTCTTGTTATGGCTCATTTCATAATGCTGTTTGTTTTCTTTTAAAGATATAAATACACTCTGAAAAACACATGCAATTAAGAAACAATTAACGCTGATTTGCAATAAGTTATCTTGGTTTGTAGGTTTTTACTGAGTCACTAATTGATTGATTCAACTCATTAAACTCTTCTTTAGAAAGCTCACGATATTTGCCAACTGGAACATCAAGTTTGATGTTCATTATTCGAACGCGTTTTAAGGTTTGTACTTCATAATTTAAGTACTCACACATTCGTCTAATCTGTCTATTTAGCCCTTGAGTTAAAATAATTTTAAACTCGTAAGTGCCTAACTTTTCGACCTTACATTTTTTTGTAGTGGTCTTTAATTCTTCAAGGTAAATACCTTGCGACATGTGTTTTATAAAAGTTTGAGAGATTGGCTTATCTACAGTTACGATATATTCTTTTTCGTGGTTATTGCTAGCTCTTAAAATTTTATTTACAATATCACCATCATCAGTAAGAAGGATGAGTCCTTCACTAGGTTTATCTAATCGTCCTATTGGAAATATTCGTTTCGGATAATTAATAAAATCAATAATATTGTCTTTTTCAACTCTTGTGTCTGTGGTACAAACAATACCTATTGGTTTATTGAAAGCCAAGTAAACAAAGCTGTCTTTTTTGTCTTTTAAGATGGTTCCATCAACAGCTACAATATCATCAGGAGCTATTTTGGTTCCCATTTCTGGGACTTTTCCATTTATGGTTACGCGACCAGCTGCAATTAGTTTATCTGCTTCTCGTCTAGAACAGTAGCCAATTTCACTTAAATATTTGTTGATGCGAGTCAGAGATATTTCCATGTTGCAAAGATACCACAAAGTTAATTCTCTAGGAATTCGTAAATATAATTAGCTACAGACTCATCATTTAACGAATGACCTAAGCCTTTTGTGGTAATAAGCTTACTGTTTTTAAAATTTTGATTAATGGATATAGCGTCGTCATAAGGGATTATATCATCTTCAGAATCATGAATAATTAATCCTTGAGATGATATGTCTTTTAAAAACTTTGCAGTTGAAAAATCTTCAGGAGCTTTCCCAAATGTATTGATAATTGTTAGCTTTATTTTATTTCTTATACGTTTATTATAGCCTAACATATTGTAATAACGATGAAGAACATCTGTAAACTCTGAAGGAGCACCTAAAAGGATGATTTTTTTGACACTAGGCATTTGATATTTATGCTGAAACAAAACAGTTGCCATGCCTCCAACCGAATGACCAATGAGAATGTCTGGCTGATAACGTTTTGCTATAACATTAATAAACTCAGAATACATTATAGCATTAAATAGCTTGCCTCCAGATTTACCATGAGCAGGAGCGTCAATAGCTATGATGTTAAAATCTTTTTTGTTTAAATAATTGATTAGATTCTTCCATCTGGCAGAATTACTTTCCCAACCATGTGCTAATAAAATGGTTTGTTTTTTGCCAACCCATCTGTAAGTCATTATTGGTAGTTTGTCATATTCAAACTCTTCTTTAAAAGCAGTGTCTAAAAAATCGGATTGTTCGTCTGTAATGTAGCCACGTCTAGGCGTCCCAAAAAGAGACAATGCCTTATTTGCAGCATATGATGTTGAAACATAGCTTGAAATGTTAATGTACCAACCAACTATTTTGACAACAATTTTTTCCATCAATCAGATTCTCTGTTTACTAAATCCATTGAAAACGCTGGTGTGCATATGGCTAGATATTCACAAGGTTCTACAAAGGGATTCGAATATTGTACTCTTGTATTCTTTTCAATTTTAATCGATTCTCCAGCATTTAAAACAATGGTGTCACCATCAACAATAAATTGTTTTTTGCCTTTAATAATATAGGTGTACTCATCAAAACCTGGAGTTTGAAAAGGTTCACTCCATCCTGGAGGTGCAATCATATGAGCAATACTTAGGTTAGCATTTCCATCTGTTGCATTTCCAAAATACTCTTCAATGAGTTTTCCATCAGTTGTTGGAACAACGAAAGGTGATTTTTGAATACTATATTTTTTCATCTTAATACCATTGCATGTAAAACCCTTTAATTTTTGCTTCATCTGGAACTTGTATAGCTTCAATTTTCAGGTTCATATCGAAGCGTAATTCTGCTGGAAGCTCATTTTTATCTATCGTAAAAAACGCATTGATTTCGTTTGCAGAAACCATTATATTTCTTAACGTATTTTGAATGCTTGAAACTTTATAATTGTCTTTAATTGATTTAAAAGTACTTTTTATATTCAGCCCTTTTGCAGTTTTAAAACGTTCAGCATGTATTTGTATTGATTTAATAGTTGAAGTTGAATCTAAAGCTTTCTTTGGTGTTAAGGTTAATAATTTTTCACCTGATTTTTCAAATACTTCTATGTCATTATTGGTGCCAGTAAATGCATTGCTTCCATTAAGTTTTACAATAGAATCATTAGGAAAAACTAATTGTAAATCTTTGACTTGAGTAGAATCGGTTAGCAATCCAATGCTATGTTTTGATATTAAATTAACGTCTGGTGATTTGGCGCAAGAAGCTATTAAAATAGCTACTAGTATTAAGGTGAAAAAATTATTTTTCATTTAAGTTTATAAGGTTGTTTTTACATTACTTTTTTGAGTACTCCAAATACTGCTCTTATAAAAGTTGCACTTGTTAATACTTTAACGACAGGATTCTGTCTTTTGTATCCAGAGCCTGAACTTCTTCTTTTTGTTGATGCTCTTTCTTTTTCTTTTTCAAGCCGTTCTTCTTCTTTTGCTTTTATTTCTTCGGCCTTTTCAATTTTGGCGTTGAGCATCTCGTAAGCACTTTCTCGGTCAATTTCCTCATTGTATTTTTTAACAAGTTTTGACTCAGAATATAACGTCCTTAATTCACTAGGAGTTAGTACATCCATTCTACTCATTGGAGCTCTCATCATGGTTGCAGCCAAAGGTGTTGGTCTTCCTTTTTCGTCTAATGCAGAAACTAAAGCTTCACCAATTCCTAAAGAAGTGAGTACTTCAGCTGTATCGTAAAAATCTGTATCTGGATAATTTTGAGCCGTTAGTTTTATGGCTTTTCTATCTTTTGCTGTAAAGGCTCTTAAGGCATGTTGAACTTTTAGACCAAGCTGACTTAAAACAGCTTCAGGAACATCTGTAGGATTTTGAGTTACAAAATACAAGCCTATACCTTTACTTCTTATAAGCTTTACAATACTTTCAATTTGGTTTAATAGTGTTTTTGATGCTTCATTAAAAATTAAATGGGCTTCATCAATAAACATTATAAGCTCAGGTCTGTCTGCATCACCTTGTTCTGGGAAGGTTTCATATATTTCAGCTAATAAACTCAACATAAATGTTGAAAACAACTTAGGCCTGTCTTGAATGTCTGTGAGTCTGATGATGTTGATATAGCCTTTCCCATTTTCATCAATTCTTGTTAAATCATCAACTTCAAAGCTCTTTTCACCAAAAAATAATTCGGCTCCTTGTTGTTCTAACTCTACAACTTTTCTTAGTATAGCTCCAGTTGAAGCTGTAGAGATGCGTCCATAAGCTTCTTGAAATTCTTCTTTGCCTTCGTTAGTTGCAAACTGTAAGACTTTCTTAAAATCTTTTAAATCCAGCAGTGGTAATTTGTTATCATCACAGTACTTGAATATAACAGCTACAACACCTGATTGTGCATCAGACAAATCTAAAATTCTAGATAATAAAACAGGACCAAATTCACTCACAGTGGCTCTTAGTCTAATGCCATCTTGTTCAGAAAGCGACATGATTTCAACAGGAAACGATTTTGGATTAAATGGTAATCCTATTTTTTCATGACGTTCATCAATCTTGGGATGACCAGGACTTGGTTGTGCCAATCCACTTAAATCACCTTTAATGTCCATTAAAAGAACAGGAATTCCTTTTTCGCTTAAATTTTCAGCTAATACTTGCAATGTTTTGGTTTTTCCAGTTCCTGTAGCACCAGCAATCAAACCGTGTCTATTCATGGTTTTTAAAGGTACTTTTACAAAAGTATTGGTAATTGTTTGTCCATCAAGTATTGCTGAACCTAGAGTTATTGAGTCTCCTTTAAAGGTATTTCCGTCAGTAATGGTTTTTACAAAATTGTCTGTTCTGCTCATCATCAAAATTTTGTTAAAAATAGTGTAATTTTAGACAATTATAAAATTGAACAGCATGAATAAAGCAATAAGAATTATAAACATATTAACACTTGTTATTTTAATGTCGTGTGGAAGCGATAAAAATGAAATCACATTTCATAAATCACATGAACCTAGTAGGCAGAATACACCTTTTAGTGATGCAGTTGAAACGGATGATTTACTTTTTTTAACAGGGCAAATTGGTAGAAACCATAAAGAAGGAACTTTGGTGGAAGGAGGCATTAAAGCTGAAACAAAGCAAGTGATTGAAAACATTCAGGCAGTATTGCAGCATCATAATTTAGAATTAGATAATGTTGTAAAGTGCACTGTTATTTTAAAAGATATCAATGATTTTGCTGCTTTTAATGAAGTTTATGTACAGTATTTCACTAAAAAACCGGCTCGCACAACATTCGCAGCTGGAGGTTTAGCTGGAAATGCAAGTATTGAAATTGATGTCATCGCAGCTAAATAGAATGTTTACTTTTAAAAATATGAAAACTTCTATCTTCATACTTCTGTCTTCTAGCTTTTAAAATTATCTTTGCAAGCTATGACAAGAAGTGAAAAACAAGAATTAATTGATAAAGGGTTACTATTGCCTTTAATGGAAGAATTTTACACCATTCAAGGTGAAGGCTTTCATAAAGGAACAGCTGCTTATTTTGTGAGAATCGGAGGTTGTGATGTTGGTTGCCATTGGTGTGATGTAAAAGAAAGTTGGTTAGCTGAGTTACATCCTCCAACTGAAACGCATAAAATAGTTGATAATGCGGTTAAGTATAGTAACACGATTGTAGTTACAGGCGGCGAACCTTTAACTTGGGATATGACCGAATTGACAACACAATTAAAAGCTAAAAATGTTCAAACTCATATAGAAACTTCAGGAGCTTACAAGCTTACTGGAACTTGGGATTGGATTTGTTTATCGCCAAAAAAACTAAAATTGCCAACCGAAGAAATTTATCAAAAAGCACACGAACTTAAAATGATTATTTATAACAAAAGTGACTTTAAGTTTGCTGAAGAACAAGCTGTAAAAGTAAATAAAGATTGTATTTTATATTTACAACCAGAGTGGAGTAAGCGAGATAAAATGATTCCTGAAATTGTAGATTACGTCATGGCAAATCCTAAATGGAAAGTATCCTTGCAAACGCATAAATATTTGAATATACCTTAAATAAAAAAAAGCCCAGACATTTATCGTCTGGGCTTTTTTATTAAAATAATTTTATTAATTCATAGGGACTTCAACGCGAACCATGTCCCAACCTAAATGCATGTTGCCTTTTTCGTCAAATACAATAGAAAAAGATTCTAAAGATTCATCACTCATTATTGCTTTGGCCTTAACCCTTGCAACATCATTAGCTTCGTTGTAAAAATAGCTTCCCCAAACATTTAAGTCTGAGCTAAATATCAACGTCCATTCTTTTTCACCAGGAATTGCAGATAATGTGTAAGTGCCAGCTTTTAATTTTTTTCCAGCTACAGTCATGTCTTTATAAAACGTAATTTCAGCAGCTTCATTGGCACCAAAACGCCATTGTTTTCCATTTGGAGCTAATTCACTTAATGATCTACCTTTTAATTGTGGTCTGCTATAAGTGATTTTTACTGTTTTATCAGACACTTTATAGTCGGTTGGGAATGATGCTACATCCATTGGACTTGCATCTAATCCTGGAAATTTCTGTGCATTTACATTTGCAGTTAATAACAATGCAAACGCAAATGCAATAGTTGTGATAAATGTTGATTTTTTCATGTTTAGTTTTTTAATGTTTTAGAAATATATAATAGATTTTTTAAAAGTCGAAAAAATTTCAAAAACTTTACAACTTAAATCTAAAAGACATCAAATCTTTTATACATTACTAAGGCTTATTTTTGGTTACATTAGTTTGGTAAATGGTACAGCTACACGAATGTTTCCCCAACCTATATGCATGGTTCCTTTTTCATCAAATGTAATGGCAAATGCTTCAATAGATTCATCTCCTTTGGTGGCAGGAACCGTAATTCTTGCAACTTCGTTTGATTCTTTGTAACCAGAAGTCGCCCAATTGTTTGTGTCAGAACTGATTATAATGGTCCATTCTTTTTCATTAGGAATTGTAAATAAAGAATAGGTTCCAGCTTTTACAACTTTGTCACCAAACTTTACGTCAGAAAATATGATGATTTCAGTAGCGTCATTGGCTCCAGTTCTCCATAGTTTTCCATAAGGAGCTAGGTCTGTACCAATAGTTCTTCCTTTTAATTGAGGTCTGCTATAAAATACTTTAATTACTTTGTCAGCTCCTCTACTTGGATAAGCTGCTAAATCTAATGGGCTTACATCTAGACCTGGGAATTTTTGTGCATTTACATTAGAAGACAATAACATCATAAAAGCAAAAGCGATTGTAGAAAATAATGTTGATTTTTTCATGATTTTTTATTTTTTTTAAAAATATTGAATTGTTGCCGTAAAACTTGCAAGGTTTTGTTAAAAGTTTACAAAATGCATTAAAACCTTATGATTAAGTCTATTTTTAATTTCAATAAAATACTAATATTGATAAAATAATTATAAAATGAAAGTAATACTTCTTGTTATGTTTATAATATGATATGTAATTCACACATTTGTGCTATAATAATAAAAGAAAAAGATAATGTGTGGTATAGTATGTGCGTTTGATTTAAAACAAAAGGCTGAAGATTTAAGACCTCAGATTTTGGAAATGGCTAAGACTATTCGTCATCGCGGACCAGATTGGAGCGGAATTTATAGTGACGAGAAAGTTATTTTGGCTCATGAGCGTCTTGCAATTGTTGATCCAGCTTCTGGAAAGCAACCTCTTTTAAGTGAAGATAAAAAACTAATTCTTGCTGCTAATGGCGAAATATACAATCACAGACAACTTCGTAAGCAATTTCCAAACTATAAGTTTCAAACTGAAAGTGACTGTGAAGTTATTCTTGCTTTATATAAAGAAAAAGGAGTTGATTTTGTTGATGAAATGAACGGCATTTTTGGTTTCGCTATTTATGATGTTGAGAAAGATGAATACTTCATAGCACGTGACCACATGGGAATAATTCCATTATATATTGGTTGGGATAAACAAGGAACGTTTTATGTCGCTTCAGAATTGAAAGCTCTTGAAGGTGTTTGCACTAAAATTCAACTCTTTCCGCCAGGACATTATATGAGTAGTAAAGATGGAGAGTTTGTGCAATGGTACAAACGTGATTGGGAAGATTTTGAAGCAGTAAAAGATAATAAAACTGAGATTTCTGAATTACGTCAAGCACTTGAAGATGCTGTTCACAGACAGCTAATGAGCGATGTACCTTATGGTGTATTGTTGTCAGGTGGTTTAGATTCATCAATAACATCAGCAATTGCAAAAAAATATGCTCAACGTCGTATTGAAACTGACGATAAATCAGAAGCTTGGTGGCCACAACTTCATAGTTTCTCTGTTGGTTTGGAAGGTTCGCCAGATTTAAAAGCGGCCAGAAAAGTTGCAGACCATATTGGAACCATTCATCATGAAATCAAGTTTACTATTCAAGAAGGATTGGATGCTATTAAAGACGTCATCTATCAATTAGAAACTTATGATGTGACTACTGTAAGGGCAAGTACACCAATGTATTTAATGGCAAGAGTTATTAAATCTATGGGAATTAAAATGGTATTGTCTGGTGAAGGAGCTGATGAATTGTTTGGAGGTTATCTCTATTTTCATAAAGCACCAAACGCTAAAGAATTCCATGAGGAAACCGTTAGAAAATTAAGCAAATTGCATCAATATGATTGTTTAAGAGCTAACAAAAGTTTAGCTGCTTGGGGAATTGAAGGACGTGTACCATTTCTAGATAAAGAATTTATAGATGTGGCCATGCGTATCAACCCTCAAGATAAAATGATAAATGGTGAGCGAATGGAAAAATGGGTCATTAGAAAAGCTTTTGAAGACATGTTGCCAGAAAGTGTAGCCTGGAGACAAAAAGAGCAATTTAGCGATGGAGTTGGTTACAGTTGGATTGATACGTTGAAAGAAGTTGTTGCACAAGAAGTTACAGATGAACAATTGGAAAACGCTCATTTTAGATTTCCAATTCAAACACCACAAAATAAAGAAGAATATTATTATCGTACCATTTTCGAATCGCATTTTCCAAGTGATGCAGCAGCATTAAGCGTGCCTCAAGAACCAAGTGTAGCTTGTAGTACTAAAATTGCTTTAGAATGGGACGAAGCCTTTAAAAACATGAACGATCCTTCTGGAAGAGCTGTGGCTAAAGTACATGATGATGCATATTAATAACTAATCTGGTTGGTTGATTAGTTATTAAAAGAGGTTGGCGTTTGCCAACCTTTTTTTATTTGATATAAATGAGGGTTTGAAAACATGATTGATTTTATTCTTGAAACACCTATATTTACTGCAAGTGACAGATAGGTGACATTTAAATGACGTGCTAAAAACTAACAGTCTGTCGTAGATTTGTGTCATCAAAATAATCAAAATGAAAAGTAAAAGTTTAAGCGAAAATTTAATCTATCAGCGAAAGCTAAAAGGGTATACTCAAGAAGATCTTTCTGATAAAACAACAGTTGGAGTTCGCACGATTCAACGCATTGAAAAGGGCGAAGTGCAACCACACTTGCAAACTGTAAAGTTATTGGCTGTTGGTTTAGAAGTTGAGGTTGATGATTTGTTAGTTCTTGATAATCCAAACGAAGAAGTCATACAACGTAAATGGATGTTATTGCTACATGGAACGCCATTTTTTGGTTTGGTTATTCCATTTGCCAATGTGCTTATTCCACTTTTTATATGGATAAGTAAGGCCGAAGACAATAAAATTTATGATGATCATGGTCGCGCTGTTGTTAACTTTCATGGTACCATAAATTTGTTGCTCATCATCTCTTTATTATTGTTTTTTGTTTTACCAGGATTTAACTTTTTCCTCACAGGAGCTATTTTTCTTTACGGAATAATAGTTGGTCTTATGAACATATCATCTGCTTTAAATAAGCAGACTTATAATTACCCTTTGTCAATCCCTTTTTTAAAACCTAAGAAGGCTTAATTTTTTTAATTCAAATAATAAGTAATGTTAGGATTATTAGTAATAATAGTAGTCTCTTGGGTGCTTTTGTACTTCATTGAGAAAAAGAATATCGAAGCTTTAGGAATTGTTCCAAACCTAAATAGACTGAGTCAATTTGTAATAGGGTTTTTTGTTATCGCAGTTATTGTATTGATTAATATCTATATAGAAACCATTGTTTTAAAAGTAGAGTGGAAGTTCAATACCATAAATTACAGTACAATTTTTAATGCCTTTGTGTACCATCTTAGGTCTGCTTTAACGGAAGACTTAGTATTCAGAGGTGCAATTCTTTACATTTTAATTCAAAGAATTGGTGCGACCAAAGCATTATGGTTATCAGCAATTGTTTTTGGTATTTACCATTGGTTCTCTTATGGAATAATAGGTGAAAGAATCGTTCTATTAGTGTACGTTTTTGTAATAACAGGATTTACAGGATACGTTTGGGCTTATACGTTTTACAAAACAAAATCTATAATGTTAGGTCTTGGATTTCATTTAGGGTATAATTTGATAATGAGTTTCTTTTTTGAATCGCAACCTTTTGGCGAATTAATTTTGAGCCAAACATCAAAAGTAGATTTAATTGGTTGGAATGAGTTTTACTATTCAATGTTTAGAGGTTTATTTCCAACTACTTTATCGCTATTATTTGTAAAGCAGTATTTAAAAAAAGTTTATCTTTAAAAACCTAACTGACTAACATGATTAAATTCTTCAGACGCATTCGTCAAAACCTTTTCATGGAAAATAAAACTGGTAAATACTTAAAATACGCTATTGGCGAAATTATCCTTGTGGTTATTGGTATTCTAATTGCATTGAGTATTAATAATTGGAATGAAGGTAGAAAAAACTCAATTAAAGAAATCCAATTTTTAAAAAGTTTTAAGGTTGATCTTTTAGCTAATAAAGAAGAACTGAAACGTGTTATTGAAAAAACAGAAATTACCTTTAACGTGTCAGATTCCATACTTAAATTGCAACGAGGAGAACTTAAAGATTTCGACTCAAAAACATTTATTTCTTGCATGATGAATGCTACAGGATTTACAGTTTATAAAACGCAGGAAGGCACTGTTCAAGATATTTTAGGTTCTGGAAGTTTAGATGTTATCAAGAATGATAGCATTCGCTTAGCAGTTGGCTCTTGGGTTGCAAACTTAAAGGACATAAGGGAATGGGAAAAATTGGATAAAACAGCAACCGATAAATACTACGAACATTTGATTCAGCATGTTGATATTTATAAATTTGAAGGTGAAGGAAGTTTAATTTTAGAGGATAGCACAAAAGAGTTTTTATTAAACGATCGTATGTTTTTAAACCGAATAGCAGATCGTATTCTTCCTCCACGAGTATTAAATTTTATGTATAATGAAGAAATTAATAAATTAGAACGTTTATTAAACTTAATCGATTCAGAATTAGAAAACAACTAATGAAGCTTACACTTGCAATTAAGCCTTACAAGCTAATATTACGATATCCATTTACTATTTCCAGATCAACAAGAACTTCTCAAGATACTGTTGTAGTTTCAATTTCAGATGGTATTATCTCAGGCTATGGCGAAGCCATTCCTTATCCTTATTATAATATCACTCAAGACAAAATAGAACAGTCTGTTTTAAAATCTAAAACCCTTGTTGAAAACGCCTTTGGTACGCATCCAGACGACTTATGGAATCTTTTAGGGCCATCCTTCAAAGATGATTATTTCACGCTCTGTGCTATTAATTGTGCCTATTGGGATTATTATGCTAAATCTCAAAACAAAACCACACGAAGCTATTTTTGTAGTGAAAATGATAGTTCGCCATTAAGCGATTATACGATTGGAATTGACACTATTGAAGTCATGAAACAAAAAATCTCAGATATGCCTTGGCCTATTTATAAAATAAAACTAGGAACAGAGCATGATGTTGAAATAGTGCAAGAACTTAGAAAAGTCACGGATGCTATTTTTAGAATCGATGCCAATTGTGCATGGACAGTTGATGAAACCTTGCAAAATGCCATTCAACTCAAAGAGCTTGGTGTAGAATTTATAGAACAACCACTTCATCCAGAAGATTGGGAAGGCATGAAGCGTTTAAAGTCAGAATGTGTCTTGCCTTTAATAGCTGATGAAAGTTGCCAACGATTTGAAGATGTTCAGAAATGCGCTGAAGGGTTTCATGGCATTAATATAAAGCTCATGAAATGTGGTGGATTAACACCTGCTTTAAAAATGATAGAGAAGGCAAGAGAGCTCAATTTAAAAGTGATGGCTGGTTGCATGGCAGAATCTACTGTTGGCATCTCTAACCTGGCTCAAATTGCTCCTCTTTTAGATTATTTAGATGCTGATGGAGCTTTACTGCTTAAAAATGATACTGCAAAAGGTGTGACTTTAGAGTTCGGAAAAATGGTGTATCCCACAGAAAAAGGTTCAGGGATTAGCCTGCTTTAATAAAGTGAAAATCTGTTGTATTTTTTCAACAAAAATAGATGAACCAAATCATAAAAATCGCCTCTAAGCTACGATGAGTAAATTTTGATTTTTAAAATGAACAAAAAATCACCAAAATCAATTTTAAGATGCTTTTTAGGCGATTTAAGGCACTTTTGTGTAATTAACAAATGTTGATAATTATGTGATAAATGCAATAAAAACCTTAAAAAAGCGGTTATTTAATCGTATATTTGTATGTATTGGAAATGATACAATTTGTGTCATTTTTTTTATGAAATAAAACGAAAATTTAACTTATAGATTAATAATAATATGAGTCAAGAAAAAGAAGAGTTTAACAAACACAATTATTCGGCAGATAGTATTCAGGCACTAGAAGGAATGGAGCACGTTCGTATGCGTCCATCGATGTATATTGGAGATGTTGGTACAAGAGGTTTACATCACTTAGTATACGAGGTTGTAGATAACTCTATTGATGAAGCACTTGCTGGACACTGTAACAATATTACTGTAATTATCAATGAAGATAACTCAATCACAACCGAAGATGATGGTCGTGGTATTCCAGTAGATATTCATAAAAAAGAAGGCGTTTCTGCACTTGAGGTTGTAATGACCAAAATTGGAGCAGGAGGTAAGTTCGATAAAGATTCTTATAAGGTATCTGGTGGTTTGCATGGTGTAGGTGTGAGTTGTGTTAACGCTCTATCAGAACATTTAAAAGCAACTGTTTTTAGAGAAGGTAAAATTTATGAGCAAGAGTACGAGCGTGGGAAGGCCATGTATCCTGTTAAGCAAGTAGGAGAAACAGATAAAAGAGGAACAACTGTTACCTTTAAACCAGATTCTACAATCTTTACACAAACCCTTGAATATAGCTACGATACACTTGCTAGTCGTTTAAGAGAGCTGGCTTATTTGAATAAGGGAATAACCATTCATTTGGTTGATAAACGTAATAAGAACAAAGAAGGAGAGTTTGAAGGAGAAACTTTCCATTCAGAAGAAGGATTGAAAGAATTTATTAAATTCTTAGATGGAAATAGAGAACCTTTGATGAAAGAAGTTATAGCTTTTGAAGGTGAGAAAAATGGTGTTCCAGTTGAGGTTGCTATGGTTTATAATACTTCGTATGCTGAAAATTTACATTCCTATGTCAATAATATCAACACACATGAAGGAGGAACGCACTTATCCGGATTTCGTCGTGGTTTAACACATACACTTAAAAAATATGCAGATGAATCAGGTATGTTGGATAAACTTAAGTTTGATATTGCTGGAGACGATTTCCGTGAAGGACTAACTGCTATTATCTCTGTAAAAGTTCAAGAACCTCAATTTGAAGGACAAACAAAAACTAAATTAGGAAACAGAGAAGTTTCTGCTTCAGTAAGTCAGGCAGTTTCTGAAATGTTAACTGATTATTTGGAAGAACATCCAGACGATGCAAAAATAATTGTGCAGAAAGTTATTCTTGCAGCTCAAGCGCGTCATGCAGCCCAAAAAGCTCGTGAAATGGTGCAACGTAAAACTGTAATGAGTATTGGTGGTTTACCAGGAAAACTAAGTGATTGTTCTGAACAAGATCCAGCAAAATGCGAAGTATTCCTTGTTGAGGGAGATTCTGCAGGTGGAACAGCAAAACAAGGTCGTGACAGAGCATTTCAAGCAATTTTACCATTAAGAGGTAAGATTTTGAATGTTGAAAAAGCCATGACTCATAAAGTATTTGAGAATGAAGAAATCAAAAATATCTTTACAGCTCTTGGTGTCACTATAGGTACAGAAGAAGATAGTAAAGCATTGAATTTATCAAAACTAAGATATCATAAAGTAGTGATTATGTGTGATGCTGATATTGATGGTTCTCACATTGCAACTTTAATTTTGACGTTCTTCTTTAGATATATGAAAGAATTGATAGAAAATGGACATATATACATTGCAACTCCGCCATTATATTTAGTAAAAAGAGGTGCTAAAAGTAGGTATGCATGGTCTGATAAAGAACGTGATGAGATTTTGGAGGAATTTGGAGATGGCGCTAAAATTCAGAGATATAAGGGTCTTGGTGAGATGAATGCCGAGCAACTTTGGGATACGACCATGAATCCTGAGTTTAGAACCATGCGTTTGGTACAAATTGATAATGGTACTGAAGCAGATCGTATTTTCTCTATGTTAATGGGAGATGATGTGCCACCTCGTAGAGAATTTATTGAGAAAAATGCTATTTATGCAAATATTGATGCATAAATGGAAAGAGCTATATGATTATAATGCCCTTTATAGGGCATTTTTTTTATTCCAATTTATTTAAAACATCGATAAAATGTAATTTTTTTACGATTAAATACGTTTATAAATAAAAAAATGCTATTTTTGCTTTAACCAAAATCAATAAAAAATGAAAAACCTAACACTTGTATTGTTTCTTTTCTTGACAACAACATTCACTAAAGCCCAAGACATAGAAAATATATTAATTGCTGCAGATGATGCTAGTCTTTTAATGCAAAATTATGTTAATCCAGTTATGAAAGGTTTAATGTATGATATGAATGGTGGTTGGTACACAACCGCAAAAACACATAAAACTTTCGGGTTTGATATTACAATTAATGCAAATGCTTCTTTTGTTCCAGATCAAGATCAAATGTTTGCTTTTGTTCATAACGATTACATGTTTTTATCACTCCCAAATGGCGAAACGGAATTACCAACCTTGATGAGTGAAAATGATGCAGAAACAACAGTCAACGTAAGAATTGATAATGGAAATGATACTTATAATGTAGCAAGTTTTGAAATGCCAGGAGGTATAACTGGAGATTTGCCTGTAAATGCAGTACCAGCACCTATGGTTCAATTAGGTCTAGGATTACCTTTAAATACAGATGTTAAATTACGTTTAGTGCCTAACTTAAATTTTGATGATGATGTTGAGGCCAATCTTTTTGGATTAGGATTACAACATGATTTAATGCAATATTTCGGACCACTTGAAAAATTACCACTCAATATTTCTGTTTTAGCTGCCTTTACAAATATGAAAGTTACTTACAATATTGAAGATGAAGATAGTAGTGATGATATTACTGTTACAAATGGTGAAGCACAATTTAAAATGAATACTTGGACACTTCAAGCATTAGCATCATTAGATTTTAAAATAGTTACTTTATATGGAGGTTTTGGATACAATAACGGTTCATCTACAACAAAAATAAAAGGGACTTATACAGTTGATTATGATGTTGAAGATGATGGAGGCAATGTTATTGGTACTGCTTCAGAAACAATTACAGATCCAATTAATTTAGATTTTGATGCCAATGGAGTTAGAGCAACAATTGGTGCAAGACTCAATATAGGGTTCTTTAAAATATTTGCAGATTACACTTTGCAAGAATACAATACAGCTTCGGCTGGAATTGCTTTCAGTTTCAGATAATTTATTTTATTAGTTAGTTGAAAAAAGCATCAGATAAAACCTGATGCTTTTTTTATTGCATCAGGATTATTTCGTAATTTTGCACCTTCAAAACAACACATTAAAATAATTATAAACACATGAAAGTAACAGTAGTAGGTGCAGGAGCAGTAGGTGCAAGTTGTGCAGAGTATATTGCCATTAAAAATTTCGCTTCAGAAGTTGTATTGTTGGACATTAAAGAAGGCTATGCTGAAGGAAAAGCCATGGACTTGATGCAGTGTGCATCATTAAACGGTTTCGATACCAAAATTACAGGAAGCACAAACGATTATTCAAAAACAGCAAATAGTGATATTTGTGTGATTACTTCAGGAATACCTAGAAAACCAGGAATGACTCGTGAAGAATTAATTGGCATCAATGCAGGAATTGTTAAAACAGTATCGTCTAACTTAATTCAGCACTCTCCAAATACTATTATCATTGTGGTTAGTAATCCTATGGATACAATGACCTATTTGGTACATAAAACAACCGATTTACCAAAAAATAGAATCATCGGGATGGGTGGAGCGCTTGACTCTGCTCGTTTCAAATACAGGTTGGCTGAAGCTTTAGGTGCTCCTATTAGCGATGTTGATGGCATGGTAATTGGTGGTCATAGTGATACAGGAATGGTGCCTTTAACAGCTCATGCTACTAGAAATAGTGTAAAAGTATCTGAATTCTTATCTGCTGAACGTTTAGAGCAAGTTAAAGAAGACACTAAAGTTGGTGGTGCTACACTTACTAAATTGTTAGGCACTTCAGCTTGGTACGCTCCTGGAGCAGCTGTATCAGCCTTAGTACAAGCAATTGCATGTGACCAAAAGAAATTGTTTCCATGTTCTGTATTATTAGAAGGTGAATATGGATTAAATGATTTATGTATTGGTGCTCCTGTAATATTAGGAAGAAACGGAATTGAAAGCATTGTTGAAATCAAATTGAGTGAAGCTGAAAAAGCACATTTAATGGAAAGTGCTGAAGGCGTTAAAAAAACTAACAACTTGTTAGAATTATAAAATTATAAACTCAAAATAATGAAAAAGGCAATAGTATTAGTTGCATTGGTTATTAGTTTCTTAGGATACGCTCAAGGTGATATCAAGGAAGGTGTAATTACTACAACTCAAAAAATATCAAGTGATAATGAAGAACTGAATGCTCAGCTATCTATGATGGGAAATATGACGTCTACAACCTATTTTAAGGATGGGAAATCAAGAGTAGAATTGTCCAACCCAATGTCAGGTGATATCATTGCAATTTCTGATGGAACAACGAAACAAGTGATTACTTTTATGAATAATCCAATGCTTGGAAAAAAGTATATTAAAAGTACATTAGACGTTTCAGATGAAGACCGAGAAAAAGTTACAGTGAAGAAAGGAGATAAAACTAAAACTATCTTAGGTTATGAATGTCAGCAGTATTTTGTTTCAGTTAATGAAGAAGGTCGTGAAGCAGAAGCTGAAGTGTTCACTACTGAGGCCATAAGCGCTTACTCACAGCAGATGGAGACGTATAAAGGTAAACTTAAAGGTTTTCCATTATATATGGTTATTAATATGAATCAAATGGGAATGAACATGACCATGACTCATGAAGTTACTGAAATCAAAAAAGAGTCAATTTCTGATGACAAATTCAGTATGGCAATTCTTGAAGGCTATGATGAAATGAAGCAGAACTAATCTGTTCCTAAACAATTACAATACTAAAAAGAGCGACATTTATGTTGCTCTTTTTTTATTTGGTCAGAATATATGGACAATTCAACACTTTTAAAGCGATATTTATCCAAATACAGCATGCAGACATCATTATTTTTTTATATTTGGCGCATGAATTCAAGAAGGTACATAGGAGCCCTAATTATTGTACTCACGTTTTTTGGTGTTGTTTATCAGCAACAAAACACGCTTCCTAATCAAGAAATTGTATTGCAGTTTACAGATGTAGAAGTGACATCTGTTGAAACGCAAAACACAATTGCTCTTGTAAAAGAACAACTGCAAAATTTAGGTGCAGATAATATTCAAGTTAAAAAAACTGAAGAAGGTACCTTAAAAATCACTTACTATAGTGCTACTAATGTTAGTTATATAAAGAGAAGCCTTTCTGAAGAGAATGTCTTAACTCTTGATGGTAATTTAGATAATCAAGACAGAGAGCCTTCAAATCTTCCCATTGAAAACAGTTCCATTAGTTATAACCTGAATGTATATGAAATACAAAATGGAAATGATAACGACTGGAATTTTGTTGAAAACAGCATTCTACAAATAAAATCTGATAACGAACGATTATTGAATCCAAATGTGTTTGTTTCAGTAATCGAATTAGATGATAAAGAAGAAAACAGTTATAAAGTAGCTTATAAAATTAGTAGAAACATTGCACTTGCAATTGATAATATGTCTCACAACATACCTGAAGTGAGAGCAGGACCTATAACTTAATTCCCTCCAAAAATATAAGATAGCTTAAATAAATATCCATTAAAGCTGTCCAAACCTCATTTAATCATAAAAAATTGTCAAATGTTGCGTTAAATTTTATATTTGCGCGGTTTAAAAAATTTGACCACATAAAAAATAACAAAATGCAAAATAAAGGATTAGTAAAATTATTTGCACTCTTATTCGGATTGGTAAGTATCTATCAATTATCATTCACGTTTAAGGCAAATCAAATAGAAAAACATGCTAAAGAAGTTGCAGTAAGTAAAATTGCTGAAACTGAAGAAGACTATGATGCTAAAAGAGCAGCAGAAGAAACAAGATATTTAGATTCGTTAACTACTGAGCCAGTTTTTAATATTGGAATAGCAGATTACACTTTTAAAGAAGTAAAAGACAAGAGTATGAATCTTGGTCTTGACTTAAAAGGTGGTATTAGTGTTATCCTTCAAATTTCGGTACAAGATATTTTAAAAGGATTGGCTAATGATAGCAATGATCCTGTTTTTAATAAAGCTTTAACTGATGCTCAAGAGCTTCAAAAAGACAGCCAAAATACATTTTTAGAAGACTTTTTTGTAGCATTTGATGCTATAAAAGGAGATACAAAATTAGCGTCTCCAGACATCTTCGCTAATAGAGATTTAAGTGAAGAAATCACCTTCAACATGACAGATGATGAAGTGAAGCCAATTCTTAGAACTAAGGTTGATGAGTCGATAGTTTCAGCATTTGAGGTATTACGTAAACGTATTGACCAATTTGGTGTAACTCAACCAAACATTCAACGTTTAGGAACATCTGGACGTATTTTGGTAGAACTGCCTGGAGTTAAAGACAAGCAACGTGCTACAGAATTAATCACTACAACGGCTCAATTGGAATTTTGGGATGCTTTTCCAGGCGAACAATTTTTACCGTTTTTAGTTCAAGCTGATGGTGTGTTAAAAGATATTGTTGATGTTGATACAACAACTACCCAAGAAACTGAGCCACAAGACACAGAAGAAACTGAAGGAGATCAGATTTCTGATTTACTAGGTGAAACTTCAACAGATACAACTGCTGTAGCTGTAACCAATCCTTTAATTGATTTAATAAGAGGTCAAGGTTATCAAGGTGGACCAATAGTGGCATTGTTTGAAGCTAAAGACAAGCAAAAAGTAACAGAGTATTTAAATATGCCTCAAGTTAGAGCATTGCTTCCAGCAGAACAACGTTATGTGAAATTCTCTTGGGGAATTCCAACAGAAGACAGCGAGCTGGTAGAGTTATATGCCTTACAAGGTAACAGAGAGCAAAAACCACCTTTAAGTGGTGCTGTTATTACAGATGCTAGAAACTCGTTTGCTCCAAATGGTAAGCCTACAGTATCTATGCAAATGAATGCAAAAGGAGCTAAAATCTGGGAAGAAATGACTGGACGTGCTTTTAGTACAGGAGGACAAATTGCTATTGTACTAGATAATATTGTGTATTCTGCTCCTGGAGTTACAACTGGAGCTATTTCTGGAGGAAATTCAGAAATTTCTGGACAATTTACATTAAATGAAGCAATCGATTTAGCAAACGTTTTACGTGCAGGTAAACTTCCTGCAAGAGCTGAAATAGTTCAAGCTGATGTTGTTGGACCATCATTGGGTAAAGAAGCTATTAATAGTGGAATGAAATCATTTTTAATTGCCTTAGCATTGGTGCTGTTATGGATGGTATTCTACTACGGAAAAGCAGGTATCTTTTCTGACATCGCTTTAATGCTAAACATCCTATTGATTTTTGGTGTACTTTCCGGTTTAGGCGCAGTATTAACATTGCCTGGAATTGCTGGTATAGTTTTAACCATTGGTATTGCTGTGGATGCAAATGTACTTATCTATGAACGTGTCAGAGAAGAACTGGACAAAGGTAAAGGACAAAAAGAAGCTGTAAAAGATGGTTTTGGCAATGCGCTATCTTCTATCTTAGATGCCAACATTACTACAGGTTTAACAGCAATCATTTTATTTGTTTTTGGTACAGGACCTATTAAAGGGTTTGCAACAACTTTATTAATTGGTATTGTTACATCATTATTTACAGCAATTTTCATTACCAGGTTATTAATTGATTGGTATTTAAACAAAGGAAGTAAGTTAGATTTCTCAACCTCAATTACTAAAGGTTTATTTAGAAATATAAATATTAATTTCCTTAAGAAGAGAAAGATGTCATACATCATTTCAGGTGCAATTATTCTTGGAGGTTTGGTGTCATTATTTACAACAGGATTAGACCAAGGAATTGATTTTGTTGGAGGAAGAACCTATACTGTTCGTTTTGCACAAGATGTAAATGCGGAAGAAGTTTCTGATGCAGTACATGCAAGTTTAGGGAGTGCTGAAATTAAAACTATTGGTGGAGCTAATCAATTAAAAATTTCCACAAAATATAAAATTGATGAAAACTCACCAGAGATTGACGAAGAAGTTCAAAGTAAATTATACGAAAGCTTAACGTCTTATTTGCCTGATGGTATGAATTATGACGAGTTTTCTAGTCCGCAAGATAATGTTGGAATTATGTACTCAGGTAAAGTGAGTCCAACCATTGCAGATGATATTAAAAAATCATCTATTTGGGCAATTCTGGGATCGTTAATTGTAGTATTCTTGTATATCTTAATCAGATTTAAGAAATGGCAGTTCTCACTTGGAGCTGTTGCTGCAGTTTTCCATGACGTGTTAATTGTACTAGGTATATACTCAATTACTTGGAGATTTATGCCATTCAGTATGGAAATTGACCAAGCATTCATTGCCGCTATTTTGACAGTAATTGGTTACTCGCTAAATGATACAGTGGTTGTGTTTGATAGAATTAGAGAATTCTTTAACGAGCATACTAGCTGGGAATTAAATAAAACTGTAAACACTGCTCTGAATAGTACATTAAGTAGAACTTTAAATACGTCACTAACAACTTTAGTAGTATTATTAGCTATGTTTATTTTTGGTGCAGAATCACTAAGAGATTTATTATTTGCGCTAATCGTCGGTGTTATTGTAGGTACATACTCATCAGTATTTATTGCAACACCAATTATGTATGATACAGTTCAAAAAGCAGAAGAAAAGAAGAAGTAAACTTCCTTATACTTACAAAAAAGCCTTTTTACATTTACGTAAAAAGGCTTTTTTTATAGAATAAATGTACCTTTAGGAAAATTATTAAAGATGAAAATTCGTGTTATTCTTGCATTGATTACTCTAGTTTTTATAAGCTGTAAAAACGAACCAAAACCTGAAACTTCAGAAAAGAAAGTTGTAGAAAAATATATTAGGCACGTTCATGATACCATAGGTTTTGCAAAATACGATTGGCAAATGGACTCAATCTATAACCGATTAGGCATTGTTGATAAAAAAAATAATCTTGCATGGAAAGCAGCAATTTCTCCTCATGACGATTATAAATATGCTGGACGCTTGTATTACGAATCTTTAAAAGGGATTAATGCCAACACAGTTATTTTGGTTGGAGTGGCTCATAGAGCAAGAAATTACAATCTTCAAGATAAAATCATATTTGGTAGCTATACGCATTGGGAATCGCCTTATGGCGATTTAAAAGTATCTGATTTAAAGAGTGAAATCATGAATAATCTCAAGGAGAATACTTATGTAGTATATGACAGTATGCAAAATCTTGAACATTCATTGGAAGCCATTGTCCCTTTTCTTCATAAGAAGAATTCTGAGCTGGAAATTATACCAATTTTGGTGCCTTACATTAATTATGAAACTATTGATGCTTTTAGCACTGAGCTATCTCAATCTGTATATGAGGTATTAAAAACGCATAACTTAATCTATGGTGAAAATGTTGCTGTGGTTATTTCAAATGACGCAGTGCATTATGGCAATGAAGAATGGAGTGGAGACTTAGCACCTTTTGGTGTTGATGATGAAGGTACTGAGAGAGCAAGGGAAATGGATTTGGAAATTATCAATAACTGTTTGACTGATGAGATTACTGCGGCAAAAATAAAACGGTTTACAGAATATACAGTTCAGCAGGAGGATTACAAAGAATACAAGTGGGTTTGGTGTGGACGTTATTCTGTGCCTTTCGGATTGGATTTTGCCAATAAATTGAATATCCTCACCAACAATCAACCTCTAACTGGAACTTTTATGCATTATCAATCAAGTATTGACCACGAATTGATTGATGTTGAAGACTTAGGCATGGGAACTACTGCAATTGCTACACAAAAACATTGGGTAGCTTATGCAAGTTTAAAGTACGAATAGATTAGTTTATTAATTGGTTTTAATGTCAGGTTGAGCGCAGTCGAAACCTAATTAAAAACCCAAGCCAATGACCTTTCGACTGCGCTCAAGGTGACATCTTAACTTTTTTAGAGTTACATGAACTAATTTTTGCTGAAAGTAATGCTGTCACCTTCAACAATGTTGAGTTGATCTGACAATCCACCATTTATTTCCAATACATATTTTGCAGGTGCTGTTGAAGGTAGTGAACGCTCATCCATTGGCTTTGCATTTTTCTGGATACTGACTATTTTCTTATTTTCACCCAAATAAATAATATCCAAAGGAATCAAGGTGTTTTTCATGTAAAATGAACGCATTTGTACATTGGGAAAAATAAATAACATCGCTTGGTTGTTTTGCATAGAACCACGATGCATCAAGCCAGTTTGCGTTTCATATTCGTCTTCAGCAAGCTCAATATCAAAAGTTGAGATAATGGAATCTGTTCCAGATTTATAAAGTTGAAGCGTGCCTTCTTTTTTAAAGCTAATGTTTATTGGCGCTACAACAGTTTTAGATTCTTCTTTACAACCAAAAATTAAAAGCATAAAAGAACTTAGTGCAAGAGCAATAACAGATTTTAAAAAAATCGTTTTCATCTAAATAAACTAAGCAGATTTAGGTTTATACATAAACATAAAATACAAACCAATAAGGATAAAAGGAATACTTAATACTTGTCCTGTGTTCATGCCTAAAATCCAGTCTTCTCTTCCAGTAACTTGTTCAATTTTAAAGTTTTCAACAATGAGACGCACAGTCATGAGCAAGACTAAAAACAAGCCAAACAAAAATCCGGTTTGTTCGCTCTTCTTCGTTTTCCAATATAAAAACCAAAGTATTAAAAACACGAAGATGTAACCAAAGGCTTCATATAGTTGTCCAGGATGTCTAGGGAGGTTGTCATGACTTTTAAAAATAATAGCCCAAGGTAAAGATGCATCAGCTTCTTTTCCTATCATTTCAGAGTTGAAAAAATTACCAACCCTTACAAAAATAGCACCTAACGCTACAGGAACAACCACGCGATCTAAAATCCACAGTACTGATTTTTTAAGTATTTTTTTGTTGTACAAATACATAGACAAAATCATGCCTATAGCAGCACCATGACTTGCCAAACCTCTAAAACCAGTAAACTCAAACCCTCCAGCAAATTTAACAGGCAAGAAAATGCTAAAAAAATCATCTTTAAAAAGCTCAGGTTGATAAAAAATAACATGACCTAAACGTGCACCAATCATAATTCCTAAAACAGAATAGATAAATAGAGAGTCTAACTTTTCTTCTGTTTGGTTTTCATGTTTGTATATTTTTTTCATGATGTACCAACCCAAAATAAAGGCAGCCATCCACATCATGCTGTAATAATGAATTTTAAAATCTCCGAAAAGTCTAATGCCTTCTGAAGCTGGATCCCAAACTATTTGTAAAAAGTACATGCTATTAATTTTAATAGTGTAAATATAGAAATTTGAAATGGAAAAGAGAATGAAAACAATGAATGAACATTATTTCTTTTCAGGTTTCTCAGGAACAGGATCAAAACCACTTCCACCAAAGGGATGACAACTAAAAATCCTTTTTATTGCCAACCATCCACCATAAAAAAGGCCATGACGTTTTAGAGCTTCAACAGTGTAATACGAACAGGTTGGTTGATATCTGCATGTTGAAGGAAATAATGGAGAAATAGCGTATTGGTAAACTCTAATTAAAAAAAGAAAAGGTGCTATGAGAATTTTTTTGAGCATGTTTAGTTTGTCGTAAACGACGTGCCATCTTTACCATCTTTCAACTGAATGCCAACCGCTAATAATTCGTCTCTAATTTTATCAGAAAGTGCAAAGTCTTTGTTAGCTCTAGCTTCAGCACGTAACTTAATTAATACTTCAACAGTATCAGAAAGTGTGTTGGTATTATCACTTGAAACAGCATCGTTGGTTAAGCCTAAAATATCAAAAACAAACGCGTTCATTTTATCAGTCAAGAACTCTAAATCAGCTTTGCTTACCGAGGCTTTGCCATCTTTTACTTGATTGATAAATTTTACTGCACTGAATAATTCAGCTATTAATATTGGTGTGTTAAAATCATCATTTAAAGCATCATAACATTTTTTAGACCAAGCATTAACATCAAAATCTGATGAATTTCCAGCGTCCAACTTACTTAATGAATTAATGGCTTCCATTAATTTATTGTAGCCTTTTTCAGAAGCTTCAATAGCATCACTACTAAAATCCAAAATGCTTCTATAATGTGCTTGCATCATAAAAAATCGAGTCACACTTGGCGAAAACGGTTTGCTCAACTTATCATTTTCTCCAGTGAAAATTTCTCCTGGCAAAATATTGTTTCCTGTAGATTTTGCCATTTTCTGACCATTCAAGGTCAGCATATTCGCATGCATCCAGTAGTTTACTGGGCTAACACCATTGCAAGCTTCAGCTTGAGCAATTTCACATTCATGATGTGGAAATTTCAAGTCCATGCCACCACCATGAATGTCAAATTGTTCGCCTAAATATTTGGTGCTCATCGCTGTACATTCTAAGTGCCAGCCAGGAAAACCATCACTCCAAGGCGAAGGCCAACGCATGATGTGTTGAGGTTCGGCTTTTTTCCAAAGGGCAAAATCTTGCGGATTCTTCTTATCACTTTGTCCATCTAAAGCTCTTGTGTTATGAATTAAATCTTCAACATTTCTACCACTAAGTTTTCCGTAATGATTGGTTTTGTTAAACTTTAAAACATCAAAATATACAGAGCCATTAACCTCATAAGCAAAACCTTTATCTAAAATTTCTTTAATGATTTCAATCTGCTCAATAATATGACCAGTTGCTGTAGGTTCAATGCTAGGAGGAAGGAAATTGAATTTATTTAAAATATTATGAAAGTCAACTGTGTACATTTGTACGACTTCCATAGGTTCTATTTGTTCTAAACGTGCTTTTTTAGAAATTCTATCTTCTCCTTCATCAGCATCATTTTCTAAATGTCCAGCGTCTGTAATGTTACGCACATAACGAACTTTATAACCAAGATGCTTGAAGTAACGAAAAATCATATCAAACGACATGAATGTTCTAACATTACCAAGATGTACATTACTATAAACGGTTGGTCCACAAACATACATGCCAATGTGGCCTTCGTTTATAGGTTTAAACACCTCTTTTTTTCCAGTAATTGAATTGTAAATTTTTAATTGTTGGTCTTTGTACAAGGACATAGTTGGTTAACTGATTAAAGATAAAATTAAAATTTAGTTTCAAGTTTAATATAGTCTAGGAACTCACGTCGTGTTTCTCTGTCTTTGAATTTTCCACCAAACTCACTAGTTACAGTACTGCTTTCAATATCTCTAATACCTCGAGAATTCACACACAAGTGCTTTGCATCAATAACACATGCTACATCTTTGGTGTTCAAAACTTTTTGAAGTTCTTCAACAATCTGAATGGTTAAACGCTCTTGCACTTGAGGACGTTTAGCAAAAAAATCGACTATACGATTCATTTTAGATAAGCCAACAACAGTTCCGTTGGAGATGTAAGCCACATGAGCTTTTCCAACTATTGGTAACAAGTGATGCTCACAAGTAGAATACACAGTAATGTTTTTTTCTACAAGCATTTCACCATACTTATATTTATTTTCAAAAGTCGATGCAGTAGGTTTTTTATTTGGGTCTAAACCACCAAATATCTCTTTTACAAACATTTTGGCAACACGATTTGGAGTTCCTTTAAGGCTATCGTCTGTAAGGTCTAAGCCTAAAGTTTCCATTATATGTCTTACATCATCTTTGATGATATCTATTTTTTCTTCGTTTGATAGTTTAAATGCATCTTTACGCATAGGTGTCTCAGATGATGTACCAACATGTTCATCTCCTAAGGCGTCAAAATCTTCAAGGTTTTCAAATTTCATGTGTGCTATTCTAAATCAATAATATTGATAAATTGGCTACAAAGATAAGCATTTAATGTATTTTACAAGTAGTGTTTTGTAATTGTTAACATCTGTAGCGACAGCTAGTTGTAGCTAAGGAATCTTAAGTGAAATAATTTATTCATTGTGGTAGGATTTTTGTTGCTTTGATTGTTATATGATAAACAGCAGCATTTCATTTCTATTTATCGAATTAAAAGTCGGTTTTCATTAAAATTTGTTAATTTGCTAGCCTTTACTGTTTGAGATTTTTACACTATGAAAAAAATTGCACTTGCACTATTCATTTTATCTGCTTTTGTTTTAAACGCACAAGATGTAGCGGATTCAAAGAAATTAATAACTCAGTATGAAGAAAAGCTTGATTTAACTGAAGACCAAGTATCTAAATTCACACTCATACTAGAAAAACATAATGTTGATTTATACAAAAAAGATATTGACAGTAAAACATTCAATAAATTAAATAAATTAAGAGATTTAGAGCTTTACAAGTTGCTTGATTCTGAGCAGTTTGATAAATACAAAAAAGTAAAGCTAGAAATTGAGCCTTCATTAAAATTTAGATTTGATTAATGCGAGAGACTAATAATATATTCAGAACATTTTACCTAATAGTTTCTGTATTGATGTTTTCATGCAGTACTGTTTTTGCCCAAGGATTAACTTGTAGTGTTGCAGAGCCCTTTTGTGCTGGTGGCTCTACTTTGATTTTTGAAAACAATTCTGGTGCAGGAAATGCTGAGTCTGGTCCAAATTATGGATGTTTAGGAAGTCAGCCTAATCCTGCTTGGTACTATTTGCAAATAGACCAAGATGGAGATTTAACTTTTAATATTGTTCAAAATTCTGCAATTGATTTTACTGGAACTCCTATTGATGTCGATTTTATTGCATATGGACCATTCTCAAACACGAATGTCTGTAATCAATTAACAGCTGCTAATACTATAGCATGCAGTTTTTCACCAGCAGCTGTTGAAAATTTTACAATTCCAAACGCTCAGGCTGGTGAGACTTACGTATTATTAATAACTAATTATGATAATTTACCAGGTTACATACAATTACAACAAACCAATTCTGGTAGTACTGGAGCTGGCTCAACAGATTGTTCTATTGTTAATACAGACAATTACTGCGAAGGTGAAGTAGTAGATTTAGATGCTACAACTCCAAATGCTACTATGTATGAATGGTTTCAAGACGGGAACTTACTAGCCGAAACAGGTCCGATTTTAACAAATGTGACTGCACCAAGTGCTGTTTATACTGCCAATGCTTTAGATGCTTTGGGTGATTTTATTTCTTCAGTAGAATTTATTATCAATTTTGAAACACAACCTGTAGCCAATGCCGTGCCTGATATGATGCAATGTGATGGTGATAATGATGGCTTATATAGTTTTGATTTAAGTTCACAAACAACTCAGATTTTAGGAGGTTTAGACCCTGTTGAATTTCCAGTAACGTATCACCTTAGCCAAGATGATGCTGATGATAATGTAAATGCAATCACTTCACCTTATCAGAACACATCAAATCCCCAAACCATTTATGCAAGGGTAGAAAATAGTAAGTTAACAGATTGTTTTGATACCACATCATTTGTCATTCAAGTATTTGACACACCAACAGCAAATGTAGTCCCAGACCAAGAAGTTTGTGACGATAATAATGATGGTACATGGAGTTTTGACTTAGTAGGTTTAACGCCTTTTGTATTAGGTACTCAAAGTGCAGCTCAGTATAAAGTGTCTTTTCATTTAAGTCAGAATGATGCTGAGAATGATTTGAATATTTTAACATCGCCTTACCAAAATGTGACCAATCCACAAACCATTTATGCGAGAATAGAAAACAACGACAATGAAGATTGTTACGACACTGGACTTTTTAGTTTGATTGTGTATGATATGCCTGTGGTTACACCTTTGGTGGAGCTGTTTCAATGTGATGATGATGCAGATGGTTACGTAAATTTCAACTTAACGGAAGCCAATGAGTTAATTTCAGCTAATTATCTTAACGAAACGTTTACGTATTATACAAACCAAGTTGATGCTCAAAATGCAATAAATAACATAGGAAATCCAATAGCATACACCAATACAGATCCATCAGCTGCTCCTGATATTTTATTTGTTAGAACTGAGAATAGTGATGGTTGTTTTGCAGTATCTCAATTGAATTTGTTGGTGTCTACAACCAATGTGCCTCAAACATTTCAATTAGCTTATGAAGTTTGTGATGATACAGTAATTGATGGTGACGATCATAATGGTGTGGCAACGTTTGATTTCAGTAATGCTGAACCTCAAATCAGGAATTTATTTCCGATTGGTCAAGCATTAACCATTTCGTATTATGAAACTTTAGATGATGCTTTAGCTGAAACTAATGCGATTCCAGATATAAGCAATCACAGAAATGATGCTTCGCCTTTTGTCCAAAATATTTATGTTCGTATAGATAGTGATTTAGATAATGCTTGTCTTGGTTTAGGGCATCACATTACCTTAACCGTAAACCCTGTTCCTGAAGTTATTGCAGTAACCGATTTTATTGTGTGTGAAGACAATACAGATGGTTTTTATGATTTTGATTTAGAAAGTAAAACAAGCGAAGTTTTAAATGGACAAGATCCTGCAACTTTTGCTGTTACGTATCATGAAACACAAGCAGATGCTGATAGCAATACTGCTGCATTGGTGAGTCCTTATACCAATCTTAGCAATCCGCAATTAATATATGTTAGAATTACGAATACAATCACAGGATGTTATAAATCGGTTGTGAGTTTTAATCTTGAAGTTCAAGAAGAAGTACAAGCCAATCAGAATATGCCAGCTTATGTCATTTGTGATGAATTTGGTGATAATGATGGGTTTGCCGAATTTGATTTACTAAGCCTTGATGTGCTCGTTCTAGATGGACAAGATCCAGCTGATTATAATGTGAGTTATTATTTAACACAAAATGAAGCTGACTTTGCATTAGACGAGTTGGATGATATTTATGAAAACATAACAAATCCGCAAACTATTTATGCTCGTGTTGACGATATCACCATAGCAAATTCTATTTGTTGGGCAACTACTGAAATTACTTTACAAGTGGATTTATTACCAATTTTTGATTTGGATGATGAATACCTATTGTGCTTAAACACCAATGGTACTGAAGTGGTTGATTTACCAGTTTTAGACACACAATTATCTGATACAGATTACAGCTTTGAGTGGAGCTTAAATGGAGTTGTGTTGCCAACTGAAACAGCCTCTAGTTTGATGCCTTCAGAAGGAGGAACATACAGTGTTTTGGTGACCAATAATGCAACAGGTTGCCAGAATACAGATTCAGCAATTGTGAATGAAAGTAGTCCACCAATAGTAACTGCTGAGGTGACCTCATTAATGTTTGCAAACAATCACATTGTTGAAGTTACAGCAACAGGTTTAGGTATTAGTGTCTATGAATATAGCTTAGATAATGGCGCTTGGCAAGACAGTAATATATTTGAGAATGTGTCCTTAGGAGTGCATATTGTTACTGCAAGAGATAAAAATGGCTGCGGAATTGCAACAACTTCAGTTTTAGTCATTGATTATCCATTATATTTTACACCAAATGGTGATGGTTATAACGACACTTGGAATATTGCTGGTATTGCAACTCAACCCAATGCTGTAGTTTATATTTTTGATAGATTTGGTAAACTATTGAAACAATTGAGTCCTACAGGAAATGGTTGGAACGGAACCTATAATGGTGTTAATTTACCAACAAGTGACTATTGGTTTTCGGTTGAATATGACGAACCTATTGATGGTAAACGAAAAGAATTCAGAGCGCATTTTACTCTAAAACGATAATAAAAAAAGCCTTGCAATATCTGCAAGGCTTTTTTAGTGTTAAAATAATGTGTGTTATAATCTTAAGCTCAGTGTTAAAGTAACCAGAGAATTATCAGTGTTAAGTTTAGCTGAATCTGTTAACCCAACATTGTAAAGTTGATAATTCATATCTCGCTCCGAGTTTTGATAAGCTAAATCTAATGTGGTTCCACCAAAGTTATATCCAAGACCTAAAGAGTAGCCTGTTAAATCACCATAAAATGTAGTGTCTTGGTAAGGGCTTTCTTCAAATCTGTAACCACCTCTTAGGCTTAATTGATCAAATCTTAACTCACCACCAATTTTATAAGAATTAGCAGCTTTTAGAGTATTGCTGATGATCATGTTTTGTGCAGAAAAATGAGTATCAGTTTCAGGTTTAAACTTGGTTTTGCTAAAATCTTTTCTTGAATAATCAAAACTTATTAATCCTTGTTTTCCTAAAACTAATGCTGCACTTCCAGTTATTTTTGAAGGCGTTTGAAGTTTGTAATCAGGAAAAATATTGATTATTTGAGGGTTTATTGTTCTGGTTTCAGTATTTCCACCTTCATCTCTAACGGTTGATAAATACTGAGTTGTTTCTTCACTTATGGTATACCAAACAGGTGAGTCGTAAGAAAAACCAAGTCTTAAAGACTCATTTACTTTGGCAATGGTTCCTAATTGAAATGAAAACCCTGATCCAATCGTAGATAGGTTGTTTTCAAAACCAACCTCATTTACAAGAGAACCAACATTAGAGTTCGATTCGTATAAATATGTAGAGCGTTCATAATTGATAAAGTGTGAATTTAGGTTTAGACCCAGAAAAATATTTTCATCATATTGAATAGCAGCATTCACGCCAAACTTTCCATTGTAACCAGTTGCGGCATAAGAGTATTCTTGGTAAAAATCACCAGGAGCAATATTAGATGTGTAAACTGTATTTGCATCATCATCTGCTTCGGGTGCTAAAATATTGGACGTGTAACCTAAAAACCCTTGTTGATTGGCAAATCCAAAAACAGCACCAATATCTCCATAAGCATCAGTGTCCGTTTCTCCTTCAAAAGCTGAAATCTCATCAAGTCTCAAACCTTGAGCATAACCTAAAAAGTAGCTGTCTATAGATCTAGAATTGGTTCCAGAAGCATAAAAATCATCATCAAAATTCTGGGTTTGCTCATAAGATAAGCCTAAGGTAAATCGTCCCCAACGTGATTCCGTATTTGTATTGTTGAATACAAAAACTGCTCCAGCTTGATTGAGGTCAAAACTTGAATTTGAGTCTGAATTTAAGGTTCCGAAATAATTTGTTCTGGTATCGTTATTCAAATTTGAAATTGAAAGCGAAGCATGACTTCTATTAAATATAGCAGAACCTGCTGGATTGATGCTTAACGCAGATAGGTCGCCACCAAGAGCACCAAATGCTCCACTCATGGCTCTAAATCTTGCAGTTCCTTGAACATCTCCAGTGGAGTAACGTAATGCGTCAGAGATGTCCTGAGCATTAAGTATAGACATAGGTAAAACACCTATGAATAGTATGAGTAACTTTTTCATATCAATTTATTTTTCTCTTTGCAATGAAATTTTAACTATTGGTTATTATTTCCTCGTCGCGTTGTTGTACTTCTTGTTGAAGATGATGATGATCTAGCGCTAGTGTTGTTACTTCTTGTTGAAGAAGACCTAGATACATTATTACTCCTAGAAGACGTGTTATTAGAACGAGAAATATTATTACGAGTACTTGAATTGTTATTATTAATACGAGTGGATCCAGAACGTGTTGATGTATTATTAGAACGTGTTCTTGTGGTGTTAGACCTAGTTGATACAGGTCTTGTTCTTGTATTGGTTGTTCCAATTCTAGTTCTAGAGGTGTTAGTATTTGTTCCTATAACTCTTCTATTGGTATTAGAATTAATAGTAGACCTTCTATTGGTATTAGAATTAATAGTAGACCTTCTATTGGTTGTTCTTCTATTAAGATCGCCAACTGTTGTTCTTCTTGATGTATTTGAATTATTTACTGTACTTCGTCTTCCTGTAATTGACATATCTCCATTTGATGCATAAGTTGCACCTCTTCTTGTAGAGTTGTATGCCAAAGCACGTCTGTTATAATAGCCGCCATAATAGATGTTATTTCCATAGTAATAAGGATAACCATAATAACCACCATACCAATAAGGTGAGTTCCAGCCCCAACCCCAGCCATAGTCGAGCCATAAAGGTCTGTTCCAGCCCCAATAATTATAACCTAAGCCCCAAACATTACCATAACCGTAACCATAATTCCAGCCCCAAGATGTATAATAAGGTCTGTTCCACCATATACTGTTGAATGCGTGTCCACCATAAATATTTATGGTTACATCAGAGTTGTTTTCTCCCCAACCAGCATAATTATCGTAGTAAAGGGTATCGTTTTCTTCATCATAACCTCCTTCATAAGAATCAATGTCAGTGAAAATCACATTGTTTTCATCTGAAATTGAAGCATATTGCTCTGTCTTTTCTTTAAAATAGTTTTTGTAGTATTGACTGTTGTCTGATGTAGGCTCATCTTCTACATATTCAACAGTTCGTTCCGAATCGCCATATATGCTATCGTTTTCATATCCTGCATACTGATAAGAACCACAAGAAAACATAGCAAAAGCCATAACAAGTGTTCCAATAAATTGCATTTTCGGTTTTAAGTAGTTGTATAATTGCATAACTCTATAAATTTATTGTTGAACATCACAAAAATAGTTAGTTTTGCTGAACTATTTTTTTATTTAACATAGTCACAATATTTGTGCCAAAACACTATATATGAGCAAAAACCTTACAAGTAGGAGTGAAGATTACTCAAAATGGTACAACGAACTTGTTGTAAAGGCTGATTTAGCTGAAAATTCAGCAGTTAGAGGTTGTATGGTAATTAAACCTTATGGCTATGCAATTTGGGAAAAAATGCAAGCTGAATTAGATAGAATGTTTAAAGAAACAGGTCATCAAAATGCTTATTTCCCACTTTTTGTACCAAAAAGTTTGTTTGAAGCTGAAGAAAAAAATGCAGAAGGATTCGCCAAAGAATGTGCTGTAGTTACTCATTACAGATTGCAAAATGATCCAGATAATCCAGGAAAATTGCGCGTAGACCCAGAAGCAAAGCTAGAAGAAGAGTTGGTTGTGAGACCTACAAGTGAAGCAATAATTTGGAATACTTATAAAGGATGGATTCAATCATACAGAGATTTGCCACTTCTTATAAATCAATGGGCAAATGTAGTACGTTGGGAAATGCGTACAAGATTGTTTTTAAGAACTGCAGAGTTTTTATGGCAAGAAGGGCATACGGCTCATGAAACAAGAGATGAAGCCATGGCTGAAGCTGAGTTGATGAATAATATATATGCTGAGTTTGCTGAAAATTTTATGGCCATTCCTGTAATAAAAGGACTAAAAACTGAAAGCGAGCGTTTTGCAGGTGCAGAAGAAACATTTTGTATTGAAGCTCTTATGCAAGACGGAAAAGCATTGCAAGCAGGTACATCTCATTTTTTAGGGCAGAATTTCGCTAAAGCATTCGATGTTAAGTTTACCAATAAAGAAGGAAAACAAGATTATGTTTGGGCAACTTCTTGGGGAGTTTCAACACGATTAATGGGAGCTTTAATTATGACACACAGTGATGATAAAGGTTTAGTACTTCCGCCAAATTTGGCGCCAAATCAAGTTGTAATTGTTCCTATTTATAAATCGGAAGAACAATTAGATGAGATTTCTGAGCTGGTAAAAACCCTTATGTCTGATTTAAGGTCTAAAGGAGTTTCTGTAAAGTTTGATAATCGTACAACCTATAGACCTGGAGCAAAATTTGCTCAGCACGAATTACAAGGAGTGCCATTGAGAATAGCAATTGGACCTAAAGATTTAGAAAACGGAACCGTTGAGTTGGCAAGACGCGATATATTTACTAAAGAAGTAGTAAATATGGATGTTATTGTTGAAAAAGTTGTTGGCTTAATGACAGATATACAAAATGATTTATATCAAAAAGCTTTAAATTTTAGAAACAGCCATATTACAGAAGTTGATAATTTTGATGAATTTAAAGATGTACTTGAAACCAAAACAGGATTTATTTCTGCACATTGGGATGGTACTTCAGAAACTGAAGACAAAATAAAAGAGCTTACAAAAGCAACAATTCGTTGTATTCCTATGAACAATAAGCAGGAGAATGGTAAATGTGTTTTAACAGGAAACCCTTCAAAACAAAGAGTTTTATTCGCTAAAGCCTATTAATAATTATTTTTTGCGAAAAAATTCATTTAGAAGTTGCAACATTTAAAAATAGTTGTATTTTTGCATCCGCAATGGAAACATTGTGAGTTTTTTAAAAATAAATCAAGTTTGAGTTTTAACGCTCTAATTTGAATGATTAAAAGAAAAATGGCCCGTTCGTCTATCGGCTAGGACGCCAGGTTTTCATCCTGGTAAGAGGGGTTCGATTCCCCTACGGGCTACAACTATATAACAAGAAAAAAACAAATGGCAAATCACAAGTCAGCGTTAAAAAGAATTAGAAGTAACGAAGCTAAACGCTTAAGAAATAAGTATAAGCACAAAACAACTCGTAACGCAATTAAAAAATTGCGCGATACAGAGAGCAAGAAAGAAGCTGAAGAAATGTTTGTTTCTGTAACTTCTATGATTGATAAATTAGCGAAGAAAAATATTATTCATAATAATAAAGCAGCTAATTTAAAATCTGGTTTAGCTAAGCATATTGCTACACTTAAATAATTTAAGTGTTATTTAAAATATATGATAGGCCTTTCATCTGAAAGGCTTTTTTTGTAATCAATATTTAACCATAAAAAAACCTCGATACATTGTATCGAGGTTTTTTTTGTTATTACAAGAATTGTTTTTAGCTATTCATTGAAATTAAAAACTCTTCATTATTTCTGGTTTGTTTAAATCTGTCATTAATGAATTCCATTGCTTCAACTGGGTTCATATCTGCTAAATACTTACGCATTACCCACATTCTTTGAATGGTGTTATCATCCAATAATAGGTCATCACGTCTTGTACTGGAAGAAGTAAGGTCAATAGCTGGGAATATTCTTCTGTTGGATATTTTTCTATCCAATTGTAATTCCATATTACCAGTTCCTTTAAATTCTTCAAAAATAACTTCGTCCATTTTAGAGCCTGTTTCGGTAAGTGCTGTAGCAATAATGGTTAAAGAACCACCATTTTCAATATTTCTAGCAGCACCAAAGAATCGTTTTGGTTTGTGTAATGCATTGGCGTCAACACCACCACTTAATATTTTTCCTGATGCTGGTTGCACTGTATTATATGCTCTTGCTAAACGTGTTATAGAATCTAAAAGAATTACGACATCATGACCACATTCTACTAAACGCTTCGCTTTCTCTAAAACAATATCTGCAATTTTAACATGTTCGTGTGCTTCTTTATCAAATGTTGAGGCAATGACTTCACCACGTACATTACGTTGCATATCTGTAACTTCTTCAGGACGTTCATCAATTAATAAAATCATTAGGTAAACCTCAGGATGATTTGCTGCAATAGCATTGGCAACATCCTTTAACAGCATGGTTTTACCAGTTTTAGGTTGAGATACTATCATACCACGTTGCCCTTTTCCAATAGGCGCAAACAAATCCATAATTCTTGTAGAAATGGTGCTTTGCTTTTCAGCTATATTGAATTTTTCTTTAGGGAATAATGGTGTTAAGTGTTCAAAAGAAACACGATCTCTAACTACTTCTGGGTCTTGTCCATTAATCTTGGTCACTTTAATTAAAGGGAAATATTTTTCGCCTTCTTTTGGAGGTCTTACGTTTCCAAGAACCGTATCTCCTTTCTTTAAACCAAATAATCTAATTTGAGATTGAGACACATATATATCATCAGGTGATGATAAGTAGTTGTAATCTGATGAGCGTAAAAAACCATAACCATCAGACATAATATCTAGTACGCCTTCGCTTTCTATAATGGCATCAAACTCAAAATCTGGTTCTCTATAGCGATTTCTGCTATCTTTGTTTCCAGAGTCTTTTTGGGTTTTTTGTTCTTGTTTAGAATTCCCTCTATTTTGGTTATTGTTATTATTGTTGTTTTGGTTTCTTTGCTGAGGCTTGTTATCTCTTTGGGGACGATTTTGATTTTCTTTTTTTGGTTCTTGAGATTTCTTTTCATTTGATTGAGCAGAACCAGTATCTTTATTTTGAGAAACCGGCTGTTCTTTAAAATCCATTTGTTTCTGACTCTTATCGCCTTTAGTACGCTGAACACGTTCGCGTTTTGGTTTGGGTTTTTGCTCAGTTTCTGTAGGTTTTATTGCTGCTGGATTTGCAGCTTGATGATCTAATATTTGGTATACAAGATCTAATTTTTTTAATGAGCGATATTTTGAAATATTGAGCTCTTTAGCTATGTCCTGTAATTCAGGTAGCTTCATTTCTTTTAATTGTGAAATTTCAAACATTGTTGATTTGAATAATTAGTTTTTTGAGAAAAAATTAATCTTTTAGTTCCTAAGAGGAATTTGGAAGAAAAATTTGAATTTTGATTTCTTTTTTTGAAGATTAACTATGTACAACACAGATATGTAATACATATACTATGCAATTATACAACTTTATTTTTAATAATTTATAAATCTTTAAAAAGAAACTATTATTTTTGCTCCTCAATTATTGGTAATGTTACAACGAATTCAAACCATATATTTATTAGTTGCCGCAGGTATTTCTGGAGGCTTGATATTTGTCTTTAATCTATGGACAAATGCTGAAGGTGTAAAGGTCTTTGCTCAAGATGAAACCTTATATTTTTCATTGTTTATGGGTTCAGTAGTTTTATCATTAATATCAATTTTTAGGTACAAAGACAGGAAGTCGCAATTTGTTTTGGGACGCCTTAATATCATATTAAACTTTATTTTACTAGGATTATTTGTATATCGTTCGCTAAGCTTATCTGGAGAAACGGAAGTTTCTGAGAAAGGTATTGGGATTCTTCTACCTATTTTTTCTATCGTATTTTTGGTTTTAGCCAATAAAGCCATAAAAAAGGATGAAGATCTTGTAAAATCTGTGGATCGATTGAGATAAACCTATTATCTTAATTATTTTAGTGCGTAAGCCCAAGGTGAAGATCTTGGGCTTTTTTATCTCTTAAACTCAATAACCTCTAAATTCTTTATCTGTTTCCCATCAATTTCAAAGCGAACCATGGTTCTAACCTTATGAAAACCATGTGTGCCAATAGCTCCTGGATTTATGTGCAACAAATCCAGTTTTTTATCAGGCATGACTTTTAAAATATGTGAATGACCACTGATAAATATATCTGGAGGATTTGCCTTTAACTCTTCGCGAACTCTATTGTTGTATCTTGGAGGATAACCACCAATATGAGTCATCCAAACATCAATACCTTCACATTGAAATCGGTTATGCTCTGGAAATTCTGCTCTTGCCTCTGCATTGTCAATATTCCCAAATACAGCACGAAGAGGCTTTAAAGCTTTAATAGCATCTGTAACTTTTAAATCGCCAATGTCACCAGCATGCCAAATCTCATCAGCTTGTTTAATATACTTTATGACGTTATCATCAATATAACTATGCGTGTCTGATAAAAGCAGTATTTTTTTCATAATATTTCCCACAACCACGTGCACTAAAGCTTTAGCGACGCTGCAAAGTAGAAATCTTAATTATTTAACGTTTAATTCAAATTCTAAAATGCATTAAAATTCTATCTTTGACCTTCACAAAAGTAGCACATAAGTTTGAGATATTTTATTGAACTTTCATATAATGGGAAAGCGTATCATGGTTGGCAAAATCAGCCCAATGCTATTTCTGTACAGGAAGTTGTAGAAGATGCCTTGTCTAAATTATTACAGACTAAAATAGATGTTGTTGGTGCTGGACGAACAGATGCTGGAGTCCATGCCGAACAACTATTCGCTCATTTTGATTATGAAGAACCATTTGATTCTGAAAAACTAATTTTTAAGTTAAATTCATTTTTACCAAAAGATATAAGTGTTCAGCATATTTTTAACGTTAAGGATGATGCTCATGCCAGATTTGATGCGTTGAGTAGAACTTACAACTATAAAATTTCGCTTAAAAAAGATGTGTTTAATAATGAGGGTTCGTATTATTTAAAGCATGACTTAAATATTGATAAAATGAATGAAGCTGCAAAAATTCTATTTGATTATAGAGATTTTAAATGCTTTTCACGAAGTAATACAGATGTAAAAACGTATCATTGTGACATTATGTTGGCTGAATGGAAAAAAGTAAATAATCAACTTATTTTCACCATAAAGGCAGATCGGTTTTTGCGAAATATGGTAAGAGCCATTGTTGGCACCATGTTGGATATTGGTTTAGGAAAAACTACAATTGAGGAATTTCATCAAATCATAAAATCTAGAGATAGAAGCAAAGCAGGTGCCTCAGTTCCTGCTCATGGCTTATATTTGTCCAAAATAGAATATAATAATACTATTTTTATATAAATGGCTAAAACTAACAAAGAGGTTTTTGATTTAAGATTGTTTAAAAGGCTGCTACAGTTTATTAAACCTTATAACCTTATTTTTATAATAACACTTTTTTCAGTTATAGGGCTTGCTTTTTTTGGTGCGATAAGGCCAAAAGTTTTGCAAGTGGCTATTGATGAAAACATTGCTACTAAAGTTGACGAAGGATTTCTGTATTACATATTAATTTATGGTGCACTCCTTATTGTTGAGGTTTTATGTAATTTAATTTTTATTTATTATGCCAATTGGCTTGGGCAATCGGTTGTAAGAGACATAAGAATAAAGCTCTTTAAGCATATCCTTAATTTTAAAAAGAAGTATTATGACAACTCTTCAGTTGGTGTTCTAATTACAAGAGCAGTAACAGACATGGAGCGTATTGCAGATATTTTTAGCGAAGGGTTATTTATGATATTTAGTGATTTGCTGAAAATGACTGTAGTAGGTGTTGTGATGGCTTACATGAATTGGCGTTTGAGCATCATTGTATTTTGTACGCTTCCATTAATTGTTTTTGCAACAAAGATTTTTCAAAAGTATATGAAAAAGGCCTTTGAAGAAGTGAGAAATGAAGTTTCAAACCTAAACTCCTTTGTACAAGAACGTGTTACAGGAATGAAAATTTTACAACTCTTTACACGAGAAGATATTGAGTACAAAAAATTCAAAGTAATTAACGATCGTCATAAAAAAGGATGGCTAAAAACTGTTTGGTACAATTCTATTTTCTTTCCGATTGCTGATTTGCTATCGTCCATTACCTTAGGGTTGGTTGTTTGGATTGGAGGATTGAATGTTGTCGGGCAGCAACTTACAACCTTGGGTGAGCTTACAGCATTTATCATGTTCATACCAATGATGTTTAGACCATTAAACCAGATTGCAAACAAATTCAACACCTTGCAAATGGGAATGGTTGCAGCAGATCGTGTATTTAAAGTGTTGGATACAACATCAAATATTGATGATTCTGGAACACAAATAGCAGCTCATTTTAAAGGTGATATTGAATTCAAAAATGTTCATTTTTCTTATGTAGATGACGAAGAAGTGCTCAAAGGGATTTCGTTTAACGTGAAAGCTGGAGATACTGTGGCTATTGTTGGTGCTACTGGAGCTGGAAAATCAACTATTATTAATTTATTAAATCGATTCTACTCTATTAAATCTGGAGAAATATTGATTGACAACGTTAACATCAAAGAGGTAACCCTAAATTCTTTAAGGCGACAAATAGCTGTCGTACTACAAGATGTATTTTTGTTTGCTGATACAATATTGAACAATATTACGCTTAAAAACCCTGATATTTCAGAAGAAGAAGTTCAAATTGCAGCCAAACAAATTGGGATTCACGATTTTATTATGAGTTTGCCAAATGGTTATCATTACAATGTAAAGGAACGAGGCGTTATGTTGTCATCTGGACAGCGTCAATTAATTTCGTTTTTACGTGCTTATGTAACCAATCCGAGTATTTTAATTTTAGATGAAGCCACATCTTCTATTGATGCATATTCGGAACAGCTGATTCAAGATGCTACTGATAAAATCACAAAAGGGAGAACTTCAATTGTGATTGCTCACAGGCTTGCAACCATCAAAAAAGCGGATAACATTATTGTTATGGATTCAGGTGAAATTGTTGAGCAAGGCACTCATGCTGAATTGTTGGAAAAAGAAGGTGGTTATTACAGAAACTTGTACGAGGTTCAGTTTTTGCAGGAAGAAGTTCAATAACTTACGACAAATCAGTCTTTATTTTTTCAATGAGCTCTTCGGTGTTTTTGTAGATCACAAATTCACCATTTTTTATATAAGAAATTTGTCCTGTTTCTTCTGAAACAACCAGCGCAAGTGCATCTGTTTTTTCAGTAACGCCAACTGCAGCGCGATGGCGTAACCCAAAGCGGTCAGGAATGTTTTTTTCGTTATTTACAGGAAGAATCACACGTGTTGCTTTTACTATATTATTTGCAATAATAATAGCTCCATCATGCAATGGACTATTTTTAAAAAAGATACTCTCTAAAATGGGTTGTGTGACTTGTATATTCATTTCGTCACCTGTTGCCACTAAAAAATCAAGGTTGTTGTTGCGTTCTAAAACAATTAAAGCTCCTGTTTTTGAGCTTCCCATTTTCACACAAGCATTTACAACCGTTTCAGCTTCGGTTTCATTGAGGGATTGCGTTCTTAGGAATTTAAAACGTTTTGAAAATCCACCTTTGGAAGCAAAGTTGGTCGATCCAACCATCAGTAAAAACTTCCTGATTTCAGGCTGAAACACAACGATTAAAGCAATAATACCAACGCTCATAAAACCACCAAAAATGCTACTTAATAATTCCATGTTAAGCGCAGAAGTTAGTCTCCAGGCCAAGTAAATAAAGATGATGCCTATAAAAATATTGATGGCCACTGTACCTTTTATGAGCTTATAAACATAGTAGAGTAGTAGTGCTACCAGAATGATGTCTATCACATCAATGACTGTAAATTTTAAGAGATCGTCAAATAGTTCCAATTGACAGTTGGGTTTTAAATTTTAATAAATATAGTTAATTATAGATGAATTCTTTTTCAGATATATGTATTGAATCAAAATCAATTTCCAGTAACTTAGTTTTTATTGCAATATAGTCTTGAAAATTTAAGTTTAACGGAAAATTTAAGTAAATGAAATTTTCTTGATTATTTATTTGCCTTAGAATACTTTGTAAATTAGATATATTGGATTTTGAAGTAATGTTTTCAGAACTAGGACTCACTATAGTTATATCATTAGTTGAATTTACTTCAATAGTAATAATAGTTTTGGGATTATTTAAATCTGAAATTTTTGTCAGATAATCTGTAGAAGAACCTTTTTGATATTCCACATCAGTAAACTCAATAAAAGACAAATTCTTAGTTTCTTCATTAAAACAAGTGAAATAGTTTTTAGCGTTTTCGTTTTTGTGCATACCATCACCACGACGCTTTTCTTGTAAATATTGTAAATGAGGCAGAATTTGTTTTAGTGTCAAACGCTTATCAATATTAACCAACCAGTTGGTAGAACTTATCATGTTTTTTCGATTAAAATCGACACTATCAGTTGCTTCATCATAAAACATATAAATTGGTGAAACGTCCAAAATTTCTGTGATATCATTAGCTGTAGTTACAGGCAATTGCAATTCACGTTCTGCACATGAGAATGAGAAAGCAGTTAATAATATAAGTACAATTCTTTTCATTAATTAAAGTTGATTAATAAGTGTGACACATTCCATAGCTTCCTTCACATCGTGAACCCTTAAAATTTTAGCACCTTTAAGTAAAGCAATGGTATTTAAGGAAGAGGTTCCATTTAAGGCATGTTCAGGATTCGTTTTCAATAATTTATAAATCATCGATTTTCTAGAAACACCAACAAGTATTGGCTTTTCAATTATTTTGAGTAATTCCAAACGACTCAATAGTTCATAATTTTGTTCTAGTGTTTTAGAGAACCCGAAACCAGGATCAATAATCACATCAATGATTTTATGGGTTTTAGCTTCAGCCAAACGTTCAGAAAAATAATAAATGATGTCTTTAAGTAAATCATCATAATTGGTATGTTGTTGCATGGTTTTTGGAGTGCCTTTCATGTGCATCATCACATAAGGCACTTGAAGCTTTCCAACGGTTTCCATCATCTTGTCATCCAATTTCCCAGCTGAAATATCATTAACCATTGCTGCTCCAGCGCCAATGCATTGTTTGGCAACTTCGCTTCTAAACGTGTCAATGGAGAAGACGATTTCAGGAAACTGCTTCACTAATAATTCAACAATTGGCAGAATACGTTGTAACTCTTCGGTTTCACTAACATGGTCAGCGCCTGGACGCGAACTGTAAGCACCAACATCAATAAAGGTAGCACCTTCAGTCAGCATGTGTTCTACCTGATTTAAAATAGAAGACTCCTCTTTAAAACGTCCTCCATCGTAAAAAGAGTCAGGTGTCACATTAAGAATTCCCATGACTTTTGGAGTTGATAAATCAATGAGTTTTCCTTTGCAATTAATGGTCATATTATTTCCTGTCTTTCGACTCAGCTCGAGATATACTCTAGCAGGAATCTCTTTAAATTAGACAATGTATTTGATGAGAGCAATTTAAAATTAATCACTCGTTTGTTAAACTTTTAACTTTAAGCGTTAAACTTTTGAACATTCATAAATTTAAGCGAAATTTACGCAAAATTCAATTTAATTCATGCAAGATACTTCAAAACAATATGATAACGTAATCACAACGTGTAGAGATTTATTTATAAAAAAAATGAGTGATTATGGTAGCGCTTGGAGAATACTTAGATTACCTTCTTTAACAGATCAAATTTTTATTAAAGCACAACGCATTAGAGGTTTGCAGCAAAACGTTGTTCAAAAAGTTGATGAAGGTCAGGAAAGTGAATTTATAGGCATTATCAATTATTGTATTATGGCACTTATTCAACTTGAAAAAGGTGTGGTTGAACAACCAGACTTATCTGTTGAAGAAGCCACTGAGCTATATGATAAACAAACTGCTGTTACAAAACAGTTGATGCTAGACAAAAATCATGATTATGGTGAAGCTTGGCGTGATATGAGAGTGAGCTCGTTAACCGATTTGATTTTGCAAAAGTTGTTACGAGTGAAACAAATTGAAGACAATAAAGGAAAAACATTAGTAAGCGAAGGTATTGATGCTAATTACCAAGACATAGTTAATTATGCTGTATTTGCAATGATTCATTTGAAAGAATAATAACTGTCATTCCTGTGAAAGCAGGAATCAACATTGAAAAATAAATAGTAAAATGCAATTACAAGGATGACATAACATTTATCGTCAATAATTAATAAATTAAAATAAATTTTCAGAGAGCATTCCATTTAAATGAGTTTTGGAATTTAGTTTTTTGGAATTTGGAATTTAAAAATAGATTATGAAATACTTAGTACACATTAGTAGATTATTAGTAGGAGTCTTATTCATCATTTCAGGATTAATTAAGCTTAATGATCCATTAGGTTTCTCTTACAAACTGCAAGAATATTTTAGTTCAGATGTTTTAAACATTCCATTTTTAGAACCTTATGCGCTAGGTATTTCAATATTTGTGGTCGTTTTTGAAGTTGTACTTGGTGTTTTTCTACTTATTGGCTACAAACCAAAATTTACAATATGGAGTTTGTTGGGAATGATTGTGTTTTTCACGTTTTTGACCTTTTATTCCGCTTATTTTGATAAAGTAAAAGATTGTGGTTGTTTTGGTGATGCGCTTAAACTGACACCTTGGGAAAGCTTTACTAAGGATATTATCTTATTATTTTTTATTCTGATTTTGTTTTTTGGAATGAAACACGTCAAGCCATTATTAGACAAATTGCCAACAACAATTCTAGCCTTGCTTAGCTTTATTTTCAGTTTGTGGTTTGGTTATTATGTGTTGATGCACTTGCCAGCAAAAGATTTTAGGGCTTACAAAATAGGAGATAACATTCTAGAGAATATGAAAATTCCTGATGATGCTCCAAAGGCAGTACAAGAATTTACGTGGACCTTCAATGTAAATGGCGAAGAAAAAGAATTTGTTACCAATGGAAGCTATCCTCAAGTTGATGGTGAGTATGTTGGAGTTGAAACTAAAGTAATCAAAGAAGGTTATGAACCACCAATACTCGATTTTTCTATTGAAAGTGAAGAAGGAGAAATAACCGAAGAAATGCTTTTAGAAGAGAAGCTAATCATGTTTGTTTCCTATAATTTGGACACAGCCGAAAAAGAAGGTTTGTATAAAATAAAAGCTTTGTCTGACGAAGCCATTAAAAAAGGATACACAGTCATTGGGTTAACCTCCTCTGGAACAGATTCTCAACAACGAATAAAAAATGAATATAAGTTGAATTTTGAGTTTTATGTCAGCGATGAAAAGGCTTTAAAAACTATTGTACGATCTAATCCTGGAGTGTTAGAATTAAATAAAGCAACTGTAAAACAAAAGCTTCACTGGAATGATTTTGAAGATTTAAAACTGCAATAATTGCTAAACTATTTTCTAAATAAAGCATTTTATGCGCTTCTAACTTTATTTGGAGTAGTAACTGTTATTTTCTTTTTGTTTAACGTGCTTCCAGGAGATCCAGCTCAAATGATGCTTGGTCAAAATGAAGACAGCGAACAACTCGCTTTAGTAAAACAAAAATATGGTTTTGACAAACCAATAAGTACACAGTACTTGTACTATTTAAACGATTTGTCTCCAATATCGTTTCATTCAAATACACCGAATGATTACACATATTTGTCTTCAGATAAATACGAAGCTTCAAAATTATTTACCCTTGGGAACACAACAACAGTGATTAAGTTTCCTTATTTAAGAGAATCCTTTACCAAACAAGGAAAAAAGGTAACACAAGTGCTCAGTGAAACTTTGCCGAATACATTTGTGTTAGCAACATCTGCAATAATTATTGCCATGTTTTTAGGAGTATGTCTTGGCGTGGTTTCAGCTTTATTCAAAGATCAATGGTTAGACAAGGCCATTCAAATATTCAGCACTTTAGGAATGAGTGTTCCTTCGTTTTTCAGTGCCATTTTATTTGCTTGGTTCTTCGGCTATGTATTGCATGAATACACCAATTTAGAAATGACAGGAAGTCTTTATGAAATTGACGATTTTGGCGAAACCAAAACCATCAAATGGAAAAACTTAATTCTTCCAGCCATTGTATTGGGAATTCGTCCTTTGGCTGTAGTCATTCAGCTTATGCGAAATTCGTTATTAGAAGTATTTAATCAGGATTATATCAGAACAGCCAGAGCAAAAGGTTTAAGTGAGTTTCAAATCATTAAAAAGCATGCTATTAAAAATGCATTAAATCCCGTAATTACTGCAATTTCTGGCTGGTTTGCCTCAATGTTAGCTGGAGCAGTTTTTGTAGAGTATATTTTTGGATGGAATGGACTAGGAAAAGAAATAGTAAATGCATTAAATACCTTAGATTTGCCAGTAATTATGGGGTCAGTATTGGTAATAGCAATCATGTTTATAACCATTAACATTTTTGTAGATGTCGTATATTCATGGTTAGACCCTAAAGTAAAATTAAATTAAAGTTATGAGAAAACATATAGTAGCAGGTAATTGGAAAATGAACAATGATTTACCGCAAACACAAGCCTTAATTGATGATCTTAAAAGACAGCAAATAAATTCTGATGCCGAAGTTATGATAGCTCCAACATTTACTAATCTTTGGCATGCTTTCGATCAGCTTAACAAAACTAAAATTGAAGTCATAGCTCAAAACATGCACTTTGCAGAGCATGGCGCTTTTACAGGAGAAGTTAGTGCAAGTATGCTTAAGAGTGTTGGCGTAAATACAGTAATTTTGGGTCATAGTGAGCGACGTGCTTACTTTAATGAAACAGATGAATTGCTTGCTAAAAAAGTAGATTCAGCTTTAGTAAATAACATGAGAGTGATATTTTGTTTTGGTGAAGAACTTCAGGATAGAAAATCAGGCAACCACGAACAGGTTGTTGAGCGTCAAATAAAAAACGCTTTATTTCATTTGGATGCTTCTGCTTTTAAAAATATAGTTCTGGCCTATGAACCAGTTTGGGCTATTGGTACAGGAGAAACCGCTTCACCTGAACAAGCTCAAGATATGCACAAGTTTATTAGAACAACATTAGCAAACAAGTATGATGAAACTACTGCCAATCAAGTTTCAATACTTTATGGAGGAAGTGTAAAACCAAATAATGCAAAAGAAATTTTTTCAAAACCAGATGTTGATGGTGGACTTATTGGAGGAGCAGCGCTTAAAGCCGAAGATTTCTTTGCTATTGTAAATGCATTTTAAAGATGTCAAACCAAATCTATATTGGCTATTATTTTAAAGTGAATCCATTGCAACCAGCTGTTGAGATTTTAATTGCGGAATTGGGTTATGCTGGTTTTGAAAGCTTTGTTGAAACTGATGAAGGCGTTACAGCTTATATTCAAAAAGAAGAATGGAATGAGAATATCTTAGAAGATATCCAGATTTTGAATTCTGATGAATTTGAAATCTCGTACACTTTTGAAGACATCGAGCAAACCAACTGGAACGAAGAGTGGGAAAAAAACTTTAATCCCATTGTGGTTGATGATTTATGTGCTGTTCGAGCTCCATTTCATGAACCTTTCAATACAAAATTTGATATTGTTATAGAGCCAAAAATGAGTTTTGGTACAGGACATCATGAAACAACTCACATGATGATTCAGCATATTCTAAAAAATGATTTCTCAGGAAAAACGGTTTTAGATATGGGTTGCGGAACAGGCGTTTTAGCTATTTTAACAGAAATGAAAGACGCCTCAAAAATTGATGCCATTGATATTGATAATTGGTGTTATTTAAACAGTATGGAGAATGTTGAGCGCAACAATTGTAATAATATTTCTGTTTACGAAGGCGATGCTCAACTTCTTGAAGGAAAAAAGTATGATATTATTATTGCAAATATCAACAGAAATATCCTGCTTCAGGATTTAGAGCAATATGCTAAATGTTTGAATAAGAATGGAGCTTTGTTTTTAAGCGGTTTTTATGAAAATGATATAAAAATTATAGAAGCTGAGTGCAATAAGTATATGTTAAAATTAGTTGAAACACTAGAAAGAAACAATTGGGTTTCATTAAAATTCTTAAATTAGTATAAAACTTTTGCCATGAGTTCACAGAAGAAAACCTCTGAAGACCTATTACTTGAAGAAGAAGTTGTTAAGCATAATGAAATTGTTTTATACAATGATGATGTAAATACGTTTGACCATGTGATAGACACGCTTATCTATGCCTGCGAACATACACCTGAACAGGCTGAACAATGTTCCATTATAGTGCATTACAAAGGAAAGTGTACTGTTAAAACTGGAGTTTATGACGAACTTGAACCAAGGTGTTCCATGCTATTGGATGCAGGTTTAAGCGCTGAAATTATATAAAAAAAGCTCTGAAGAAATTCAGAGCTTTTTTAGTGTTATTATAATTAAAATCTGTTATTTGTTCATTCTGCCTACTGCACAACTCACATAACTTTTTGCTTTTTTACTTAAAGGGTTTTGCTCACCTTCAACTGGATAGCCTAGTTTTGATAGCAAATTAATGGCTTCATTTAAAATGGTTTCATCTGTGTAGCCAAATGAAACGGTATTTGTGTCATTATCTACCTTAACTTTGTCAATACCATCAATATTACTCAATCTAGTTGTGATTGTATTGGCACAACCACCACATTTTAGGTTTTGTATTGCTAGTGTTGTATTCATGACTTTGTTTTACAAGTATTGATTCCAAAAGGTTTATACAAAGGACAAAAACTTATGAAACTGGTTAGTAAAAAAATTATAGCGAGAGCCATTAGCACATAAGCTAGAGTACCTTGAATAACATCAAAGTAGTATAGTAAAGCAATTCCAAGTGCTAAAATAATTCTTATTGCTTTGTCAGTGTTTCCCATATTTTTTTTCATAATTTCTAAAGTTTAAAATTTATAATGTTGAAGGGCAAACAAAATCTGTGATTGGTATACCTGTATTTTTGATGGCGCCAAATCCAGCGTCTACATCAACTAAGTTATTAAAACCTCTAGCTTTTAAAATAGAAGCAGCTATAACTGAGCGGTAACCACCTGCACAGTAAACGTGATAGGTTTTGTCTTTTGAAACTTCGTTCATTTTGTCATTAATATAATCCAATGCAAAATGTTGTGCATTCTCAACATGACTTGCACTATACTCACCATCTTTTCTAACATCTAAAATGTTGATGTTTCCCGATTTATATCTATTTGCAAACTCCTTTGCTGAAACAGAATTTAAGGTTTCAATGTCTTTTCCTGCAGCTTTCCAGGCCTCTATTCCTCCTTCAAGATAACCTAAGGTGTTATCATATCCAACTCGAGATAATCGTGTTACAGCTTCTTTTGATTTTCCTTCAGGGACTACCAATAGAATAGGTTGTTTTAAATCGGTTATTAAAGCACCAACCCAAGGCGCAAATCCACCATTGAGTCCAATAAATATTGAGTTTGGAATATGCCCTTTTATGTATTCAGATTGTGATCTTACATCTAGCACTAAAGCACCTTCATGATTTGCTAATGCTTCAAACTCAGTTGCATCTAGAGCAATATCTCCAGTTTGTAACACATTCTCAAATGAGTCGTAACCCATTTTGTTCATCATGGCGTTTTTTGCAAAATATTGTGGAGGAGGTGGAATACCATCTAATACTTCTTTTACAAATTCTTCCTTAGTCATATCTGCGCGAAGAGCATAATTTGTTTTTTTCTGCTCACCAATGGTTCCAACGGTTTCTTTGCTTAGGTTTTTCCCACAAGCCGAACCTGCTCCATGAGCTGGATAAACTATAACTTCATCAGCTAATGGCATAATTTTAGTTCTTAAAGAATCGAATAACATAGCAGCTAAATCTTCTTTGGTCAAATCAGATTTTATAGCTAAATCTGGACGACCAACATCACCTAAAAATAGAGTATCACCTGAAAATATAGCATGATTCTTCCCATTTTCATCAATGAGTAAATAGGTTGATGATTCCAATGTATGTCCTGGAGTATGTAAGACTTTAATAGTGATATTCCCAATTTTAAATTCTTCGTTATCTTGAGCAATATGTGCTTCATAACTTGTAGATGCTCCTGGGCCAAAAACAATAGTGGCACCAGTTTTTTTGGCTAAATCTACATGGCCAGAAACAAAATCTGCATGAAAATGAGTTTCAAAAACATATTTTATTTTTGCACCTTCAGATTGAGCTTTATCAATATATTGTTGTGTTTCCCTTAATGGATCTATAATCGCGACTTCGCCATTAGACTCAATATAGTAGGCACCTTGAGCCAAACATCCAGTATATATCTGTTCTATCTTCATATATTTACGTAGTTTCTGCAAAGATACAAAGCTTTGCTGTTTTGTTTAGTAATATTTGTCACATTCCTTTAATACAGCTCTTTATACATAATGTATAAAGCCATAAGTAAAGTAAACCATCCGAATCCTTTTTTAAGTTTTTCGCCACTGATAAATTTGGTAGCGTAAACACCAACAAGTATTCCTATAATCGATAATGATGTAAAGATAATAAGGAAAGTCCAATCAATAGTTAAATTTTGAACATCACCTAAAAAACCGATTAATGATTTTGCGGAAATTATTACTAATGAAGTGCCTACAGCCAATTTCATAGGAAGTTTAGCTAATAGTACCAGAGCAGGAATTATCAAAAAACCACCTCCAGCGCCAACTATTCCTGTGAGTATTCCAACAACAACTCCTTCAAGAATTATTAAAGGTATTTTATATTGGACTTCTTGTTCAACAGATTTTTCTTTCTTCCTAGTTTTTATCATTGATATTGATGCCAATAACATAATAATGGCAAAAAATATCATGATGAAAACGCTTTTAGTTAGCTCAAAATCAAAAACAGTAAATAAAGAATCTGGAATTGCAGGCACTAAATAACGTCTTGTTAAATACACTGCTATAAAAGCAGGAATGGCAAATACGATTGCTGTGCGAATATCAACCATTTTATTTCTAAAATTTTGAATAGCTCCAAACAATGATGTTGTACCAACTACAAAAAGGGAATAAGCTGTTGCTGTTACTGGATTTAACCCAATGAGATAAACCAATATTGGAACAGTTAATATAGAGCCTCCTCCACCAATCAAGCCAAGAACTAATCCAACTATTAAAGCACCGATGTATCCTAATATTTGATTTAGTTCCATATTAATGAGGTAGTTTGTCTTTTAATATTCCGTAAATAAAGGTACCAAGCATAGCGGCTGCTATAACAATAAGCATAGCATAAATTCCTGTTCCTAAAAGCACATACATTGGACCTGGACAAGCACCAATAAGAGCCCAGCCCAAACCAAAAATTGTTCCTCCCAAAATATATCTGATAAGTCCTTTTTCTTTTTCAATAACATAGATTTCAGTTCCTTTTTTTGATTTTAATTTACCATGTTTAGATAATTGCAGAAACAAAATCCCAGATACTATTGCAGTACCAATAATACCATACATGTGAAAGGATTGAAACCTGAACATCTCATATATTCTATACCAAGAAACAGCTTCTGACTTTACTAAAACGATTCCAAAAATAATTCCAACAATTAAATATTTTAAATATGCCATGTTTAAAAAATTATAGGAAAAATTAAATTAGCCATTACCAAACCACCAATAAAAAAACCTATAACAGCAATCAATGAAGGACGCTGTAAACTGCTTAGTCCTGTAATGGCATGACCTGATGTGCAACCTCCTGCATAGCGAGTACCAAATCCAACCAACATGCCACCTATAATTAGTAAGGAGAGTCCTTTAAACGAGAATATAGCATCAGTATTAAATAGTTCTTTAGGCACTAAAGTTGTTCCTGGTTTAGAAAACCCAAATGCTTCCAATTCAGAAATCGTATCAGCATTTAAATGGGTTCCGCTGTCATTTGATAGAAATTGGACAGCAATAAAACCGCCTATAATGGCTCCAAGTACAACAGTTAAATTCCAAGCATTGTCTCTCCAATCCATTTTAAAAAAATCAGAAAATTTTCCAGCACCACTAATAGCACACATAGTCCTTAAGTTAGATGACATGCCAAAGGTTTTTCCAAAGTAGAGCAGAAGAGCCATTATTAAAGCAATGAGAGGGCCTGATACATACCAAGGCCAAGGATTTAATAGAAATTCCATAATATTTTTTATGATTGTGAGCCAAAAATAAGCTTTTAGATTTTGACACTAAATTCTTTTGTGAGAAAAAATTATAACTTATATTTGCATCCTCAAAAATGGCCTCGTAGCATAACTGAATAGTGCACTTGATTACGGCTCAAGAGGTTGCAGGTTTGAATCCTGCCGAGGTCACAGATTTCAAAAAAAGCAAACCTTATATAAGGCTTGCTTTTTTTATTTCCTATTTTAGTTGCAACTAATTAACCTTTTTTATTTCATGGAAAATCAAACCATCATTCTTGTAGTAATGTCTATTTATATGATATTACTAATTCTTTTTGGAATTTATCAAGGACGAAATGTTAAAACAGGCTCTGACTTTGCTATTGCAGGACGCAAGTTACCAGGTTGGGTTGCTGCACTTTCTGAACGCGCTACAGGAGAATCGTCTTGGGCACTTTTAGGTTTGCCTGGAGCTGCCTATGCAACTGGTTTAATGGAGGTTTGGACAGCTATTGGCTGTGTCGCTGGTATTATAGTTGCTTGGGTTTTATTAGCTTCTCGGTTACGTAATGAAGCCGAAAAATATGAGGTTGATACTTTTACAGATTATATAGCCAAACGCCATGGTGAAGTAGGGAAGTGGATAAGGATTGTTGGTAGTTTAACCATTGTTTTCTTCTTCTTTTTTTATGTTGGTGCTCAATTTATTGGAGGCGGAAAAACGCTGAACAATTTATTTGGAATCAATCAAGATTTAGCAATGATCATCATTGTTGTTTTGGTTATTCCTTATACTATTTATGGAGGCTTTCGCTCTGTAACTTATACGGATGTTATTCAAGCTATTGTCATGATTATCACACTTATAGTCGCTCCAATAGCTGGACTTATGTATTTGTCTGATATGCCAGAAGGCTCTGTGTTTGCTCATAGTATTTCTGATGCATTATCAAAATCTGGTGAAGCGTATTCAACAATGACTGGAGGCGCAGCTGTAAGAGAGGACTCAGCGCTTTTTGGAGCATTATCTGATGTGTTTCCTAATTCTATGAATATAGTTAAAGGTTTGGGTAGCGGAATCATTATTGCTGGTGCCTTTTCTTGGTTTTTTGGCTATTTAGGTGGTCAGCCACAATTGACGATGCGGTTTATGGCTATTAAAGATGAAAGAAATGCCAAAATTGCTCGAAATATTGGTGTGATATGGACCATTATTGCTTATACTGGAGCCTTAATGGTTGGTTGGATTGGTATTGCTATTTTTGGGCCAACTGGTTTGCAAGACCAAGAAACTGTAATGCCAGAAGTTTTAACCACAGTTTTCAACCCTGTGGTTTCAGGAATTCTAATTACAGGAGTTTTAGCTGCTATAATTTCTACAGCTAATTCTTTACTTATTCTTTCTGCTACAGAACTATCTGAAAACATTATTAAAGTAGGTAATAAATCATCGTTAGATTCAAAAACCTCATTGTTTCAATCCAGATTGGTTACTGCATTGTTGTCCTTAGTAGCCTTGTTAATGGCTTATTTTTCACCTAGCGATTTGGTTTATGCTATTGTTGGCTATGTTTGGGCTGGCATTGGTTCTACGTTCTCTATAGTCATTTTACTAACCTTGTTTTGGAAACGTTTTCATGGCATTCCTGCCTTATTAACCATTATTGTTGGCTTAACGTTTACAATATTCTGGATAGTTTCAGGTATGGATCAAGTGGTAACATCCAGATTATTAACGTTCATAGTTGCTGGACTTACTGCAATTATTTCAACCTATTTAATAAAGAAAAGAGTATTTTAATTTAGTGATATCTCAAAGCGCAATTAAATTTTAACTTTTACGTTCATCAATTAATGATAACTAACATTACTTTACAAAACTCTACAGGTGATGCTATTGTTGCTGTGTTTCTCACAGCACTTATTGTCATGATAATTTATTTTAGTTTCAGGATGTTTGAAATGGCTTATGTGATGCGGAAAAAGAAACCTCTCTACAACCATATATATCTCAAGCTCAAAAGGCTAAATCCTAATCAGCAATCCATTTTAAGAAATCGGTTTTCATTTTATAAAAAGTTGAACGATAAGCAAAAACAACATTTTGAACATCGCGTAGCTTCTTTCATAATTGATAAAACGTTTATAGGTCGTGAAGGACAACAAATAACTGATGACATAAAAGTATTGGTTTCTGCTACAGCTGTGATGCTTACTTTTGGTTTTAGGGATTATTTTATTGGTTTAATTGATAAGATTTTTGTGTATCCTGGCGAATTTTACTCAAATGCCAATGACAAGTATCACAAAGGAGAACTAAACCCTAGATTGGGTGCTTTAGTGATTTCCTGGAAACATTTTGAACATGGATTTGATATTGGTAATGATAACCTAAACTTGGGAATTCATGAATTTGCACACGCTATTCACTTAAATAGTATGAAAGAACGTGATGTGAGTTCTACAATTTTCAAAGACTCATTTAAAGAATTAACCGATTATTTGTCTCAAAACAAACCTTTACGTGATGAGTTGATTGCTTCGGAATATTTTAGGGAATATGCTTATACCAATCATTTTGAATTTCTAGCTGTTATTATTGAGAGTTTTATTGAAACGCCAGCTAAATTTAAAAGTCAATTCCCTAGAATTTACGACCTCACCAAACAGATGCTCAACTTTAATTTTGCAGGTTATTAGTTTATGGCTAAGGTGCAATATTATATTTATGTTGTAGAGCTCTCCAAACGTGTGTTTTCAGAAAATCGAAAGTTTAGGGAAGCCAATCCTCAGTTTAATGGCGTGTTAGAATGTTTGTATGTTGGTATGACGAGCAAAACACCAAAAGAACGTTTTGAGCAACATAAAACAGGTTACAGAAATAAAAAGGGTTATAAAATTTCGTCTAATATTGTTGAAAAATATGGCATGTACTTAAGACCTAGTCTCTATAATCATATCAATCCAATTACTACTAGAGCAGAAGCGTTAAAAATGGAAGAAACCTTGGCTTTTGAGTTAAGACGACAACGTTATGCGGTTTGGTTTAATTGAAATTCTTTAGTATTGCTAAAAGATTGTGTTCTGACATTATTTAACCTCCAGTTGATTAGGCCAATCATATTCTTCTTCATTTTTCCAAGGAGCTCCCAATTCTAAACTAATAACTCTTCCATATTCAACATTAAGAGTAATCCAATATTTGTCGTCTCCATGAGTAGAGAAAGTATCATAGTTATCAATTTCCCAATTATGAATTAAATTACCAAAGACTTTATCTTTTACCCAATCAACGTCACAATCAATTAATTTCAAATTGTTATAAGTCAAATTAGGATTAGAAGTGCATAAATAACCTAATCTAAAATCCTCGTTTTTATAAATTGTTAATCGAATCTTTAGTTTATTATATTCTAAATAAATATTATCTGAGTCATCCTCATCTTCCCTAATTTTATCAGGTAATCCAAGAGTTTCATATATCATTTTTTGGAACATTCCAAATTTTATATTTTCAAGACCAACATTTGGCTTAAGCTCCATCTCTATTTTGAGTTTTATAAAACTACTAACTATTAGCAATCGCTTTCAAATCCTTAATTATATCCAAAGAATTTTCACTTCTAAACACAAAACTACCAGCAACCAATACATCTGCTCCAGCATCAACCAATTGTTTGGCGTTTTTGTCAGTAACTCCACCATCAATTTCAATTTTGGTGTTAGCACCTTTACGCTCAATTAACGCTTTAAGCTGTTTTACTTTGTTGTATGTGTTTTCAATAAAACTTTGTCCTCCAAATCCAGGATTTACACTCATCAGGCAAACCAAATCAATATCATTAATGGTGTCTTCCAATACATTAATGTTAGTATGTGGATTCAATGCAACTCCTGCTTGCATGCCTTCTGCTTTTATGGCTTGAAGCGTTCTGTGTAAGTGTGTGCAAGCTTCGTAATGTACAGGCTTTTAAAACTGGCATTCCGAAGGAAATGTTTGGCACAAAAACGCCATCCATAATATCAATATGAAACCAGTCAGCTTCACTTTGGTTTACCATTTCTATGTCGTGTTGAAGGTTGGCAAAATCGGCTGCTAGGATTGAAGGTGCAATTAATTTACTCATTAGTTGTAGTTTGTTTGTGCAAAGATAGAAAAGTCTTTTCATAGTCCCTTCCCTTTGGGAAGGGATTTAGGGATGGGCTTTACAAAATGAACCCAGAGTAATCAGCTCTGGGTTCTTTCATCAATCAAAAAACGAACAGTTATGATAACTGTTTGTAGTCATTATTTAGTTGTAAATATACAAAATACTATCCTAAATATGTTTTTAATATTTTACTTCTAGACGTATGTTTTAATCTACGAATAGCTTTTTCTTTAATTTGTCTTACACGCTCACGAGTTAAATCAAACGTTTCGCCAATTTCTTCTAAGGTCATAGGATGTTGATTTCCTAAGCCAAAGTACAAACGAATAACATCTGCTTCACGAGGTGTTAATGTTTCTAAAGCACGTTCAATTTCTGTACGTAATGATTCGTGCAATAAATCTTTATCAGGATTTGGAGATTCGCCACTACGAAGTACATCGTAGAGGTTTGAATCTTCACCTTCAACTAAAGGCGCATCCATACTGACGTGACGTCCAGAATTCTTCATCGATTCTTTTACGTCATTAATAGTCATATCCAGTTCTTTAGCAATTTCTTCCGCACTTGGTGGACGCTCGTGAGATTGCTCTAAGAATGCATAGGTTTTATTGATTTTGTTAATAGAACCAATTTTGTTCAAAGGCAAACGTACAATACGAGATTGCTCTGCCAATGCTTGTAAAATGGATTGACGAATCCACCAAACAGCATACGATATAAATTTAAAACCACGAGTTTCATCAAAACGTTGTGCTGCTTTGATGAGCCCTAAATTACCTTCATTTATCAAATCTGGTAATGTTAAACCTTGATTTTGGTATTGCTTTGCTACAGAAACTACAAAACGCAAGTTAGCTTTAGTCAATTTTTCTAAAGCTATCTGATCGCCAGCTTTAATTCGCTGTGCCAATTCTACTTCTTCGTCTGCTGTAATTAAGTCAACTTTTCCAATTTCTTGTAGGTATTTGTCTAACGATGCAGTTTCTCTATTGGTAACCTGCTTCGTAATTTTAAGTTGTCTCATCTAAAGGTCTCTTTCTTTTAAATTAATTGGGATTAATACTCTTGTCGTATAGTTATACGTAAAGTAGGGATGAAATGTTACAAAAAAATCAAAGTTTTATTAATTTTTTGTCTTTGAGATTAATGTCACTTAGCATTTCATCAGTGAATTTGTAATGCCCACGAGTTGTTATTAACCTAAAATTGTGAGACTTAAGTGCACTTAGAGTGTTTAAGAAAATCCACTTTGACTTTAATAAATTGGTTTTTGAGGTTTTTAAACTGATGTCAAAAATGTGCTTTCTACCTTCTTTTTCGGCAACTATATCTGGGGTTATGGTCACATCACTTCCTTTTTTGTGATAGGATTTAGGCGTTTCATAACCTTCAATATCTGCTTTAATGTTTTCGTAACCCAAATTTTGCAAATAGTTTACCGAGGTTTCTAAAAAATCTGAATGTTCTTGTTTGTCGCTAAATGTCATAGCTAGTAATATAGTGAAATTTATGAAAAATCCAAATTTTTAACGAGTTTTAACGTTTGTTGGAATTGTTAAAAAAAACCTCGCAATAATTATTGCGAGGTTTTGTTATCAATAAAAACTAAATATTAGTCCCTTTTATCGTCTCTAGGTTTTCTATCGTCACGACGGTTGTCACGCCCTCTATTGTCTCTCCCTCTGTTATCGCGTCCACCACCACGATTATTGTTATCTCTTGGAGGTCTCTCTTTAAAACCTTCTGGTTTTGGCAAGATGGCTTTTCTAGACACCTTTTCTTTTTTGGTCCTAGAGTCTACACCAAAGTATTTCACATCAAAAACGTCTCCCATATTAACAACATCAGATACATTTTCTGTACGTTCCCAAGCCAGTTCGCTTACGTGTAACAACACTTCGTTTCCTGGAGCTTCGGTATATTCTACAACGGCACCAAAATCAAGCATTTTAATAACTTTCACTTCGTAAATACTGCCAACTTCCGGTTTAAACATTAACGAATCAATTTTAGCCAATACTTTATCAATACCGTTTTGGTCAGTTCCAAGAATTTCAACGATTCCCTCTTCAGTTACAGGATCTTCATTGATAACAATAGTGGTTTTTGTTTCTTTTTGCAACTCCTGAATCACTTTTCCTCCAGGACCAATTAATGCACCAATAAATTCGTTAGGAATTCTTCTTGTAATCATTTTCGGTGCATGTGCTTTTACATCTGCATTTGGTTGTGCAATGGTTTCAACCAATTTCCCTAATATATGCAAACGGCCTTCCCTTGCTTGTTTTAATGCTTTTACAAGAATTTCGTAAGACAATCCTTTTACTTTAATATCCATTTGGCAAGCCGTAATACCATCTGCAGTTCCTGTAACTTTAAAGTCCATATCACCTAAGTGATCTTCATCACCTAAAATATCAGAAAGAACAGCGTATTTTCCAGATTCAGCATCAGAAATCAATCCCATAGCAATCCCAGAAACAGGTTTCTTTAATTGTACACCAGCATCCATTAACGCCATAGTACCAGAACAAACAGTTGCCATAGAAGACGAACCGTTAGATTCTAACACTTCTGAAACTACACGAACCGTATAAGGGCAATCTTCAGGAACCATACGTTTTAAAGCACGTTGTGCTAAGTTACCATGTCCAACTTCTCGACGTGAGGTTCCACGAATAGGCCTTGCTTCACCAGTTGAAAAAGGAGGGAAGTTGTAATGTAAATAGAAGCGTTCTTCACCTTCAAATGAAGGCATGTCTATTTGGTTTGCTTCTCTTGATGTCCCTAAAGTTACAGTTGCCAAAGCTTGAGTTTCACCACGCGTAAATATTGAAGAACCATGTGTTGATGGTAAATAATCTACTTCACACCAAATTGGTCTAATATCTGTTGTTTTACGACCATCTAAACGCAAACCTTCATTTAAAGTGAGGTCACGTATAGCAGCTTTTTCAGCTTTATAGTAGTATTTAGATACCATTCCGCCGTAATCTTCTAATTCCTCTTCTGAGAAAGTTGCCTTGATGTCTTCTTTGATAGCATCAAAAGCAGCACTTCTTTCATGTTTTGAAGAACCTGCTTTTGCAACAGCATACACTTTGTCGTAAGCCATGTCGTGAATTTTCTTCGCCAACTCTTCGTCTTCTCTTTCAGGTTCATATTCACGAGTTTCTTTTTTACCAAATGCTTCAGCCAATCTAACTTGAGCAGCACATTGTACTTTAATTGCTTCGTGAGCAAATTTAATGGCTTCAGCCATTTCTTCTTCTGAAATCTCATCCATTTCGCCTTCAACCATCATCACAGAATCAGCAGAAGCTCCAATCATCATATCAATGTCAGATTCTGCTAATTGTGCTAAAGTTGGATTGACAATGAATTCTCCATTAACACGACCAACTCTAGCTTCAGAAATTGGAGTTTCAAAAGGAATGTCAGATAATTGAATTGCAGCAGAAGCCGCTAATCCTGCCATAGCATCAGGCATCACTTCATCGTCATGAGACATTAACTGAATCATTACTTGAGTTTCAGCATGATAATCTTTTGGGAATAATGGGCGTAAAACACGATCTACTAAACGCATTGTTAATACTTCACCATCACTAGGTCTGGCTTCTCTTTTGAAGAAGCCTCCTGGATAACGTCCAGCAGCGGCAAATTTTTCACGATAATCTACTGTTAAAGGTAAAAAGTCAACATCACTTTGTTTGTAATTGGAAACAACTGTACATAACAGCATACATTTTCCAGATTGAACAACAACAGAACCATGTGCCTGTTTTGCTAATTTTCCGGTTTCGATGGAGATTTCTCTACCATCACCAAGGTCAATGACCTCTCTAAAAACTTTTGGAATCATAAATTTTTTTAATTCTTGTTTTTATTGGTCATTGAACTTGTCAAAATGAACAATAAAAACTGTTAAACAATGGTCGTTGTGTTGTTGTAGTTGTTGTGTGTTGTGACCAATGAAAAACTGTAAATAGCTTCTTCTAGTTTGTCATTGCGAATCACGTTTTTACGTGATGTGGCAATCTGCTTATCTTTTAAAAGATTACCACGCTTCGACTGCGCTCAGCACAGGCTTGTTACACTACTCGTAATGACATGTAACTAATTATTTTTAAACAAAAAAGAGGCTAAAAAGCCTCTTAATGTGATTATTTTCTTAATCCTAATTCTTTTACTATGGCACGATATCTTAAAATATCTTTCTTTGCTAAGTAATCTAGTAATGAACGACGTTTTCCTACTAGTTTTACTAATGAACGCTCAGTATTGTAATCTTTACGATTGTTTTTTAAATGCTCAGTTAAGTGATTGATTCTGTAAGTAAACAACGCAATCTGTCCTTCAGAAGTCCCTGTGTCCTTTGCGTTTTTACCGTGTTTTTTAAAGATTGCCTCTTTTTCTTTTTGATCTAAATACATGCTAATATTATTGTAAATGATTGTTATGTACTGACTCGATTTTCGAATCAAGGTGCAAATATAATAAATAATAATGATTTACAAACGTTTAAGTACTAGATTAAATCTTTTCGATAAACGGTATTAAACCTTTTGCAAATGATTAGGTCTTAACATTATATTAACATAAAAAAACAATTATGAAAAATTTAAAATTAACTAACAATGTATGGATGTTTCTTGTTGTGGTGGGATTGGTATTTACTGCCTGCAGCAACAATGATACTGATGAACAAGGAGAAGGTACGCAAGATTATTCAGAAGTAGCATTGTCTTCTGAAATTGACAGAGCGTCAGACGCTATGGATGATATTGCAATACAAGTGTATGAAGCGCAAGAGGATTCTGAAACTGGTAGTGCAAATGATGAAAACAATACTGTTAGAAATATTTCAAATCTCCCTGAATGTGTAACGATTACTTTAGTTATTGAAGCTATGACCAGAGAAGTCACTATTGATTTTGGCACAGAAGGATGTGTTGTAAACGGAAATACGTATAAAGGTAAAATGATTTTAAGTTATACCAGAGATCCAGAAGCACAACAGATTACAATTACTAAGACTCTTGAAGATTTTTACTTTAACAATAAGAGCATTGTAGGTGGAAAAACTATAGTTAAAGTATTGTCTAATAATAATGGTAATCCGCAGTTTACAAAAACAACAGATATTACTATTATTTGGCCAAATGGAGCACAAGCTTCTAGAAATGGTGTTAAAGTGAGAGAATGGGTTGAAGGTTTTGATAGTGGTGTTTGGAGTGATAATGTGTTTGAAGTTACAGGAAACTGGACAACGACTTTTGTTAATGGTAATACACATTCTTATGAGGTTGTGATTCCTTTAAGAAGAGAAGTAATATGTTATTATTTTGTAAGTGGCTCTATTGATGTTGAGCGTACAAACTTTTCAGGAGTGTTTGATTATGGCGATGGTGAATGCGACAACAATGCAACGTTTACCTTTGATAATGGAACTGTTGTAGATATTATATTGAATTAAATTTTTTTGCCTTAATGAAGAAAAAGCGAGCCTTCGGTTGCTGAGCCTGTCGAAGTAGCTCGCTTTTTTTATGCTCTTAAAGGTTGATTTAAAATCAGATCTATATAGAGATTTATTTTGTTTTTAAGGTCTTTTCTATGTGTGATGAAATCTAAAAAGCCATGTTCCAATACAAACTCAGCAGTTTGGAAACCTTCAGGTAATTCCTTTCCTGTAGTATCCCTTACAACACGAGGTCCCGCAAACCCAATTAAGGCTCCAGGCTCACTAATATTGATGTCGCCTAACATAGCAAAAGATGCTGTTGTGCCACCAGTTGTTGGATCTGTACATAATGAGATATAAGGAATTTTAGCTTCGGCTAATTGTGCTAGTTTTACTGAGGTTTTTGCTAATTGCATCAATGAGTATGCAGCTTCCATCATACGTGCACCACCGGATTTTGAAATAATCATAAATGGAATTTTCTTTTTTAAGGCGTAATCTGCTGCTCTTGCAATTTTTTCACCAACAACACTTCCCATTGAGCCACCAATAAAGCTAAAATCCATACAAGCAATTACAATATCATTTCCTTTAGATTTCCCAACAGCAGTTCTGATGGCATCTTTAAGTTTAGTTTTTTCAGTTGCAGCTTTTAAACGGTCTGGATATTTTTTGGTGTCTTCAAATTTTAAAGGATCCTTAGAGAATAAATTGGCATCCAATTCTTTGAATTTATTATCATCGAAAAGGATTTCAAAATACTCTTTGCTGCCAATTCTTACATGATAGCCATCTTCTGGACTCACGTAATAGTTTTTTTCAAGTTCTTCGGTATCAATCACTTTTCCAGTTGGCGATTTATACCATAACCCTTTTGGTGTATCTTTTTTAGCTTCTGTAGGCGTATGAATACCTTTATCTTTTCGTTTAAACCAAGCCATTGCCATAAGGTGAATTTTGTTATTAGTTAGATTGCAAAACTACAAATTTATAGTGTATTTACATTATTTAAATCTTCAAAGGCTTTCTTTAATCTCTGTACAAAAGTAATTTCTCCTTTGCGTAACCACACCCTTGGATCATAATGTTTTTTGTTTGGGACATCGTCTCCTTCAGGATTACCTATTTGCGATTTTAAATACGCTTCTTTTTCTTTCATGTAATCTCGTACACCAGAAGTGAAAGCATATTGCATGTCTGTATCAATATTCATTTTTATAACTCCATAACCGATGGCTTCTCTAATTTCTTCAACGGTTGAGCCAGAACCTCCATGAAACACGAAATCTATGTGGTTATGACCTACACCAAATTTTTTAGACACATATTCTTGAGAATTCTTTAAAATTTTAGGAGTCAGTTTTACATTTCCAGGTTTGTAAACTCCATGGACGTTTCCAAAAGCGGCTGCAATGGTAAATTGAGAGCTTATTTTACTTAATTCTTCATAAGCATAAGCAACTTCTTCAGGTTGTGTGTATAGTTTTGAATCATCAACATCTGTATTATCAACGCCATCTTCTTCGCCTCCAGTTATTCCCAACTCAATCTCCAGAGTCATTCCCATTTTACTCATTCTCGCTAAGTATTCTTTACAAATAGCTATATTTTCTTCAATGGGTTCTTCACTTAAATCGATCATGTGAGAACTATATAAGGGTTTTCCTGTTTCCTTAAAATGTTGTTCGCTAGCATCTAATAATCCATCAATCCAAGGTAATAATTTTTTGGCACAATGGTCTGTGTGCAAAATCACAGGAACACCATAAGCTTCTGCCAACAAGTGGATATGTTTAGCGCCTGCAATGCAGCCTGCTATAGCAGCTTTCTGGTTGTCGTTACTTAGTCCTTTTCCTGCATTAAAAACACCACCACCATTTGAAAACTGGATAATTACAGGAGCATTTAAATCTCTCGCAGTTTCTAACACACCATTGATACTGTTTGAGCCAACTACGTTAACTGCTGGAAGTGCAAATCCTTTTTCCTTTGCTAGTTTGAAAATGTCCTGAACTTCTTTACCTGTTGCAACTCCTGCTTTGATATTATGACCCATTTTTGTGAATTTTAATAAAAATTTTTAGACTCCAAAAGTAATGATTTTTGAGTAATTATATGGAATAAATTCTAATGAAAAGCGGTGAGTTATAGTTTTTGTAAAAAGAATTAAAAAGGATAGTTTATACCAATGTTATAAACAGCATTTCCAAAATTATAGTCGTTGAACCAGCGGTTTTTTAGCTTATACGAAGGATCGTATGTCTTAAAGCCAATGTCTCCTCTCAGCACAAAAAAACTAAAATCATAACGCAGTCCAAAACCAGAGCCAATGGCTATGTCTTTTAAAGAATTTATATTATCGAAGGTTGCATTTGGATCGTCTTCGCTATCAAGTACGTTCCAGATATTTCCAACATCAACAAAGAAAGCACCATAAAGGTTTCCAAACAGGTTGTAGCGATGTTCTATGCTAAAAGCCAGTTTTAAATTGGCTTCGTTAAATTCATTATTGCTGTCTGAGCTTCCTGGTCCTAAATTATAGGCTGTCCAAGCTCTATTGTCGTTAGCGCCACCAGCAAAGAAACTTCTTGAAAATGGAATACTATTTGAGTTTCCGTACGGAATTGCTATGCCAAAATAGGCGCGAGCGGCAAATTCATTATTTCTACCAACAGCCCAATGTTTTACGTAGTCTAATTCGGTTTTTACATATTGCGAATATGCTACTCCAAAAATTTCATATCTATCATCTGCATTTTTATTTAATCCTATTAGCCTAGAGGCATTTGCAAGTAAGTTTCCTGCAAACTCTAGTTTTGCTCTAAATATAGAAAAGCTTTTGTCAAATAAATTCTCACGTTTATCTAATATGTAGCTAAAATTTGAAGCCAAAATAAGGTTGTCTTCAGTTAATCGTTTTTTGCGTTCATCAATGTTGTTTACTGTTTGATAATCATCTGAATTTGAATTTTGAAACGCATCATCCTGTAGTACGAGATTAATAAATTCGTCAGATTTTGACTTAATTAAACTTTCGTTGCCTTCATCATCAGTTGATATAAATTCTGTAGGTGTATCATAAGTTCCTAAAGCAATGTTTTCAAGCCGATTAAAACTATTTTGGTATACGTTGAAATAATTTCCTGGGTTTAGGTTTCTAACATATTGAACATTAAAAAGATCTAAACTATGATTTACGGTTGGTCTTGGATTCCACCTGTAATTAAAGATTCCATTCATGGTCTGTTTGTCTAGTCCGATATTGGTTTGGCTTGTAAAACCAAGACTGACCCTTGTGGTTGGCGACATGTGTTTAGGGATTATTTTATCTGTATTGAAACCAGAAAAGAACCTAGGGATAATCAATTTTATATCTCCACCAAATTCATTTATATCAAAAAAAGGATCGTTACCAGATGCACCATCTTTTGATGCTCCAATAGCACCTATGCCAGAAATTTCCAAGGTTTCAGCACCTCTAAAAATATTTCGTATACGCAATGATGTACTAAATGAAAACCCAACAGATTGTATGTTGCTTTGTGATACATTGACATCAAACCCTAAGCCATATTTTTTTCTTGGAGATAATGTTATGTTGGCAGTTAGCGTAGTGTCATTAAGGTTTTCAATGTATTCTATATTTGGGTATTTAAAGGTTTGTAAATTGTTTAAATGTCTGTAGGTTCGTGTTCTGTCAAGATCACTAAAAACACTGTCTTTGTTTATAAAAATAGCATCTGCAATGGCTTTAGGTCTATAACGCATTTTGTCGTAACTATATAAGTTATAGTTTTTAAATACAATAGAATCTGAAAATACAGTGCCTTGGTTTTGAACATTTTCATCAGTAATGATGTTTACTTCTTTTATCTTGTATAATTTAAAAGGCACATGTGCAACAGAATCTTCATTTCTAATAATTCTGTTGGCAATTTGTAACTCAACATTTACCTTGTTTTCTGGTAAAATGGTATCATTTTCAAAGGTGATGTAATCTTGAGAGAAGTGATAAGCACCAGAATTTCTAAAAACACTAGTAAGTCTTTCACGTTCGTTTGTATAATTAATATCTCTAAACTGATCTCCAGTTTTTATTAACGAATTTGATTTGGTTATTTGATATAAAGAATCAATAATTGGTGAAGCTATTTTGGTTGAAATAGAATCTAAAATGTAAGGTGTTTTTCTATTAACCTTATAAGTTATTGCTGCTCTTTGTTTGCCAACGGAATCTATGCTATAAGAAACTTCACGGTTGAACCAACCATTTTTAAAATAATATTTTTCAAGGTTTCTTTTGGTCTTGTTTGTTCTAGAAGTGTCAATAATAACTGGAGCTTCACCAGTTTTTTTAAGCCAACTATTAAAACCTAAAGCTGATTGTTTAAGTTTATCAACTTGTTTTTTAGAGTATCGTTTTATAAGTCGCTCTTTACGTTTTGGGTTTTCATTTAACCAAGCCTCAAAAAGGGAATCTCTATTATTGCGTGCTAAGTTATATATGTGCAATCGTAACGGAAAGCCTAATAACTTACTATTTGGCTGTTGGTTGATGAGGTTATTTACAAGTTCAAATTTTTCTTTTTTACCATCAACCATTAATGTGTTCTGAACCAATAATTGCTCATCTTCACCAACTCTTTTAAGTACGTTGCATGACGTTATAAAAATCGCAATAAATAAGAAAAACAATATTTTAAGAAGCGGTTGTTTCAACTAGAAATAAATAATTATGTGTTAAAGATTTAGGTGAAATTAAAGTCAAAAATACATTATTTCCGTTTGAAATAAGATTTTTTCATTTTCTTTATGACTTCTAAAAAAATTGTATTTGAATGCTAAGTAAAAGTCAGATAAAATTAATAACGAGTTTGCGGCAAAAAAAATTTCGTTTGCAACATCAATTATTTTTTGCCGAAGGCGTAAAAACCATTAACGAATTATTACATTCTAAATTTAAACTGCATCAATTATATACAACTACAAGTGATTTTAATGTTTCAGATGTATTGCAAACAAAAATCACACCAAACGAATTAAAAAAAATTAGTGCTTTAAAAACGCCAAATACTGCACTTGCTTTGTTTGAAATTCCAATTGAAGAAAACATTGATTTAAACACATTGGTTGTAGCCTTAGACAATGTGAGAGATCCAGGTAACTTAGGGACTATTATTAGGTTATGTGATTGGTTTGGTGTTAAGGACTTAATCTGCAACACTGAAACTGTAGATTGCTATAACCCAAAAGTTGTGCAAGCCACCATGGGATCGATTACTAGAGTGAACGTAGTTTATAAAGATTTAACTGAAATTTTAAAAGAAACTAATACCACGAGCTTTGGTGCTTTTATGGATGGTGAAAATATTTATGATGAAGAGCTTCCAAAAAACGGAATTTTAGTTTTAGGTAACGAAGCCAATGGGATACAAACTAATGTTGAAGCTTTCATTAAAAAACGAATTTCGATACCTCGTTTTGGTAATTTGCAACAAACCGAAAGTCTTAACGTAGCAAATGCCACAGCTATTTTGTTGAGTGAGTTTAAGCGTAGACGTTAAATTACTGAAAAGTAAAATTAATAAACAAACCTCTTGTTTTCATGGTATGTACATTGCTTGTCCATGGGCTGTTTGCATTATCATTATCTCGAATAAGTTCATCGTTTATGGCAAATACACCACGAATGGAAGGTGTAAACTTAAACCAGAATAAATACAAATCAATGCCTACACCAAGCTCATAAAACAGCATGCCTCTTTTGGTTCTAAATTGACCAACTGTATTATCTTCTGGATTTTCTTCATTACTAGATAGGTTCAAAGCTGCCGAAAACCCTCCAACAACAAATGGCTTTATGTTATTAAAACGCTTAGATGAAAACTTTAATAGCAGAGGAAAATGAATATATGTTGAATTGACTTCTCTAATCAAATCAGAATTATTATAATCCATTCCTTGAAAATAGCTTTCGTCATAGGTTAAATTCCTTCTGGAAATAATTAAGCCTGGTTCAAGGCGTAAATCTAAAAAATCATTTATACGCAAGTTGCCAATCAATCCAACATTGAATCCTAAGGTTTTTTCAACTTGTATGTCTTCTCTGTCTTGATTATAGTCAAAATTAAAGTCATAACTATTAAAACCAAGATAATAGCCCCAAGAATATTTCATCTTGTCAATGTTGGCCTGGTTTTGTATCTTTTCTTTAGTAAATAATTGAGCGTTAATGGTTTGCGCTACAAAAATAAACGATAAAACAAAAAATAGTTTCTTCATATTAAGATTTAGATGCTGTATAAATGGTAGCTACACCAAATGTTTGAGGTAGAGCTTCCGCATTTATAAACCCAATTTTACGTAAAATATTGTTGAGTGCCTCACCATAAGGAAAAACAGAAGCAGATTCACTTAAATAATTATAGGCAACTTTATCTTTTGAAAAAAGTTTCCCAATCATAGGTAAAATACGTTTGGTATAAAATGTATAGCCTTGTTTGTACGGCGTTTTTGTAGGCACTGAGGTTTCCAGAATAACAAAAATACCCTTAGGTTTAAGCACTCTTAAAATTTCTGATAACCCTTGTTCTAAATTTTCAAAATTTCTTACTCCAAAAGCAACTGTTATAGCATCAAAAGAATTATCATCAAAAGGCATCTTTTCAGAATCTCCCAATACCATTTCAATTTTATCTTGCAATTTTTTTTGGATGATTTTTTTATTGCCAACTTCAAGCATTCCTGGGCTAATGTCAAACCCAACAATTTTTTTAGCGCTGGTTTTTGCAAGATTTATCGCCAAATCTCCAGTTCCTGTTGCAATATCCAACACTCTATCAGGTTTTTGTTGCCCAACAATGGAAACTACTTTTTTTCGCCATTTTACATCAATACCAAAGGAGATAACACGATTGAGATCGTCATATTCTTTTGAAATGGTATCAAACATTTGCGTGACCTGTTCTTTTTTGCTCAGGTTACTGTTTTTATAAGGCTTTACTTTTTCAGACATTGGTAAAAGGGCTAAAATAACTTTGTTAATTGTGCAAAGAAATGGATTTCAGCGACAAATCCCTAAAATTAAATTATATTTGCACATCTTTTTAATTACAATAATACATGAAAATAATAATTGCTGGAGCAGGTGAAGTAGGATTTCATTTGGCAAAATTATTATCTTATGAATCTCAAGAAATCACTCTCATAGATTCAAAAAAGGAAAGTCTTATTTATGCAGATTCTCATTTAGACATAAAAGTCATCAAAGGTGATGCTACATCAATTGCTATTCTTAAAGAAGCAAGAATAAAAGACACCTCGTTATTTATTGCAGTAACATCTTCAGAAACCACTAATATTACAGCTTGTGTAATAGCAAAACAGCTTGGTGCTACGCAAACAATTGCTAGAATTTCCAATACGGAATTCATTGATATGAAAGAAGAAGTCGGTTTTGCAAGATTTGGTATAGATGAGCTTATTTCACCTGAATCTCTAGCTGCATCTGAAATAGAATTATTACTAAACCAATCGGTTTTTAATGATACTTATGCCTTTGAGGATGGAGCATTGACAATGCTTGGCCTAAATCTCTCAAGAACTGCTAAAATTGTTGATAAATCGGTAAAGGATGCAGCCAAATTGATGCCAGAAGTACATTTTATACCTATTGCGATTCAGCGTTTTGGTTCCCATTTAACCATCATTCCTAGAGGCGATACAGTATTGAAAGAAGGCGATCATGTGGTGTTTATTACCTCGAAGGGAGGAGACGAAGAATTGTGCAGACTTACAGGAAAAATAAAAACAGATATAAAAAATGTAATGATTCTTGGAGGTGGAAAAATTGGATCAAAGACAGCGCGTGACCTTACTGACAATAAATTTAACATTAAATTGATTGAAAAAGAAAAGGACAGAGCTTTTGATCTTGCCGATGAACTGCCAAATACTTTAGTAATTAATGGTGATGGACGTAATGTTGAGCTTCTTGAAGAAGAAAACATTGAAGATATGGATGCTTTTATTTCTGTTACTGGTAACTCTGAAACCAATATCATGTCTTGTTTGGTAGCAAAATCCAAAGGCGTTAAAAAAACGGTGGCATTGGTAGAAAATATTGATTATTTTGAATTATCACATTCTATAGGTATTGATACCATTATCAATAAAAAATTATTGGCGGCAAATAATATATTTAGGTACATTAGAAGAGGGGAAGTAGTTGCCATGACAAAACTAAACAATATGGATGCTGAACTTTTGGAGTTTATTGTAAAACCAACTTCCAAAATTTGTGATAACCTTATAAAGGATTTAGATTTTCCAAGATCTGCAATTATTGGAGGCGTAATAAGAAATGGACATGGTATTACAGCTTTGGGTGATTTTAAAATACAAGCTGGTGATCGCATTGTTGTTTGTTGTTTACCGCAATCCATTAAAAAAGTCGAGAAGTTTTTCTACTAAAAGCAAAGAATAGCATGATTAAAACTTTAAGATTTAATCTAATGATACAACGTAAACGACTCCTACAAAAAAGATATTTATAGATGAAACTCAATTATAAAATCATTTTTCATTTTTTAGGGTTGCTCATGCTGTTTAATGGAGGCTTTATGTTGCTGGCTGCTCTTATGAGTTGGATATATAAGGATGGAGCAACACTTCAAATTAGTTTATCAGGACTCATCACATTGGTATTTGGAGGGTTGGTTATGTTGGCCACTAAGAACTCTAACAAAGAAATGGGCAAACGTGAAGGATATATTGTGGTTACTTTTGGATGGATAATTATGACGTTGTCTGGAACCATGCCTTATTTGTTTACAGAAACCATTCCAAGTTTCACCAACGCTTTTTTTGAAACCATGTCTGGTTATACAACTACAGGCTCAACCATTTTGAATGATATAGAATCACTACCAGAAGGTGTCTTGTTTTGGAGAAGTTTAACACATTGGATTGGTGGTATGGGAATTATCGTATTAGCAATTGCTATTTTACCATTACTTGGTATTGGAGGTATGCAACTTTTTGCAGCTGAAGCTCCTGGTCCAAGTGCAGACAAGTTGCATCCAAGAATTACTGATACTGCTAAACGTTTATGGCTTATTTATTTTGGTTATACAGCGGCTGAAACTATTTTGCTTCAAGTTGCTGGAATGACTTTTTTTGATGCTATAAATCACTCAATGTGTACTTTGTCTACAGGAGGTTTTTCTACAAAAAATGCGAGTTTGGCACATTGGAATGGGCAACCCATTATTCAGTACATCGTGATTGTGTTTATGTTTTTGGCAGGAACAAATTTTGTATTGAGTTACTTTGCATTTAAAGGAAAAGTGCAGAAAATAATCCATGATGAAGAGTTTAAACTTTACTTCAAGTTTATAGCAATTTTCACAATAGTGGCAGCATTAATTATTTATTTTAATGCAGATGTTGCAGTTTCAACAATAAACCATCCAATGGTTTGGGGTGAAGCAGAAAGTGCTTTTAGGCATGCGTTGTTTCAAGTATTGGCAATTATCACAACTACAGGGTTTGTAACTGCAAACTACACCTTATGGACACCCTTTCTGGTAGTTTTCTTTTTTGGACTAATGTTTCTTGGAGGTTCAGCTGGTAGTACAGCTGGTGGTGTAAAAGTGGTTAGGCATTTAATGATGATTAAAAACGGTTTTGTAGAGTTCAAACGTACCTTGCATCCTAATGCGGTTTTGCCAGTACGCTATAATAAGAAATCTATTTCTGGAGGCATTGTATTTAACATCCTTGCTTTTTTTATTTTGTACATGCTCTCGTTTATTGTTGGTGCTTTAGGCTTCTCTATGTTAGGTCTTGACTTTGATTCGTCTGTTGGTGTTGCTGCGTCCAGTTTAGGAAATGTTGGTCCGGCTTTAGGAGATTTTGGACCAGTAGATAATTTTTATGACATGCCAACTCTTGGTAAATGGTGGTGCTCTTTTTTAATGCTTATTGGTCGTCTGGAGCTCTTTACGGTTCTTATTCTTTTCACTCCTTTCTTTTGGAGAAATAGATAATTACGAATTATTTTTAAAACAATCAAACTTCTCGAAGTATCAATATTTATAATATTTAGCATGATTTTTTATGATGTTTTTGAAGTTGCATTGTACGATTTTCTGTAACATTTTTAATAGATAAACGTCTTATAAGTATAAATCAATCAAAAACAATTAATCATGGAATTAGTATTAACACAAGTGGACTTAGAGCCATTACCCAAACAGAAACCCGAACCTTTTGTATTTAAAAATGAAGGGTTATTGACATCATCTTACAAAGAAGAAATTCAAGATAATTTCTTTCACTCAAAACCAACTTCGATATTTGGTGTAAAACAGAAGGTTAAGAGCAATCTATACCAATGTTCGTTAAGTATAGATGCCATCTTAAAGCTTACAGTTTTTACTTTAATCATCATTGCTATAGTAAGTTAGTTGGCTTGGTGTTTACCTATAATAATTCATAAATATTTTTCATTTTAATAGTAGTTAGTTAAAAATGAGAAAGCCACAACTTAGTTTAAGTTGTGGCTTTCTTTTAATTTTAAATCAAATCTAATTTAACTAACAGCTTGTTTGATTCGTTTTATAGCTTCTTTTATTTGTTCTTGTGATGCTGCATAAGACAGCCTGATGCAGTTTGGGTTTCCAAAAGCTTCTCCTGTAACAGTTGCTACTAAGGCTTCTCCTAATAAGTAAAGAGAAAAATCGGTTGCGTTATTAATTTTTGTTCCACGAAGTGTTTTTCCAAAATAACTTGATATATCTGGAAATACATAAAAAGCACCTTCTGGTGTATTGGTGTTAAAGCCTTCAATCTTGCTCAATAAATCCAATACCAAATCACGACGCACTTTAAACTCATCAACCATATATTGCACTGTACTAGGTGAAGCTTCCATAGCAGTAATTACAGCACGTTGTGCAATGCAATTTGCTCCACTAGTGATTTGACCTTGCATTTTATTACATGCTCTTGCAATAAAAGCAGGAGCACCAATAAAGCCAATTCGCCAACCAGTCATCGCAAATGCTTTTGATACGCCATTTACAGTAACGGTTCTATCATACATATCTGGAAACTGAGCCATGCTTGCATGTTGGCCAACAAAGTTGATATGTTCATAGATTTCATCTGAAACCACAAAAATGTTAGGGTGTTTTTGTAATACATCAGCCAAGGCACGAAGTTCTTCTTTGCTATAAACCGAACCGCTTGGATTACATGGTGAGCTATACCAAATCATTTTGGTTTTTGGTGTAATGGCTGCTTCCAGTTGTTCTGCAGTCATTTTAAAATCTGTATCAATTGTTGTTTTTACTTCAACAGGGACACCTTCATTAAGTTCAACAATATCACTGTAACTTACCCAATAAGGACATGGAAGTATAACCTCATCACCAGGATTTATCATTACAGCTGCTACATTGGCCAAAGATTGTTTGGCTCCTGTAGACACTACAATTTGTGGCAAGGTATAATGTAGGCCGTTATCACGTTTAAATTTGGTAATGATAGCCTCCTTTAGCTCTACATAACCATCAACTGGAGTGTAGGTATTATAGTTTTCGTTAATAGCTTTTATTGCGGCATCTTTTATAAAGTCTGGAGTGTTAAAATCTGGTTCGCCCAAACTTAAGCTGATAATGTCTTTGCCCTCTGCTTTTAATTCGCGAGCTTTTGCTGCCATTGCTAATGTAGCAGAAGTAGACATATTTAATACCCTATCTGAAAGTAGTTCCATTATACTATTTTAATTTTGTCTAAAAAAAGAATTAGGCAAGAGCAGGCTTTTGGCCCAACACCTTTAGTTGTCTATAATGCTCAGCAATAGCCTTCCAAATGGTGTTATATTCATTATAAGGTAAGCTAAACTCATTGGCAGTATCTTTTACGATTTTTGCTATTTTTTTATAATGAACATGACTAATGTGAGAAAATAAATGATGTTCAACTTGTCTGTTCAATCCGCCAGTATAAAATTCAACTAACCAGCTTTTAGGCGAAAAATTTGACGTTGTAAACAATTGGTGAATTGCCCATGTATTTTTCATGTTCCCATTTTCATCTGGCAGTGGCATTTCAGTATTAGGCATTACATGCGCTAATTGGAAAATGACGCTTAAAATTATGCCAGCAGTATAATGCATGATTAAGAACCCAATTAAAACTTCCCACCAAGCATAGCCTAATGATAAAGGTAAAACAACCCATATTGTATAGTAGATAATTTTACCAATAATTAATTTGGTCCATTGAGTGGCAGGGTTCGGAAATTCGCCATAAGATAATTTCCTTTTTAAATATTGATAAGTTTGTTTAAAATCTGTTGTAATTGCCCAATTTACTGTTAGTAAACCATACAGAAAAAAGGCATAGTATTTTTGGTATTGATGAATCTTAAGCCACTTTGTGTGTTTTGAGAAGCGAATAATCCTACCAGCATCAATATCTTCGTCGTGACCTTGAATATTAGTGTATGTATGGTGTAGCACATTATGCTGTACTTTCCAGTTGTAATCGTTTCCAGCCAAAATATGAATGCTGCTTCCCATTAGCTTATTTACCCATTTTTTACTAGAAAAGGAACCATGATTGGCATCGTGCATTACGTTCATTCCAACTCCTGCCATACCAATACCTATGGTCATCATGCATAAAATTTGAACCCAAGTTGGTAAATCAACTGTTAGTAGTAAAATTAAAGGCCCAAGCAATAATGTGAACATTATGATGGCTTTTGTATATAATTTCCAATTTCCGGTTTTTTTAATGTTGTTTTCTTTAAAATAATCGTTTACACGTTTATTTAAAGTCCTGAAAAATTTGGCTGAGTCAGTTCTTGAAAAAGAGAGTGTTTGTTTTGTCATGTTTTGTTTGTTATCCATATAAATAACGTGCTATTAATCGTTTTTATATAATAAGTTGCAAATATAATTAATTATTAAATTGATATTCTTTTAAATCGATTTATTATCAATCCAAAATAGTTAATTTTGTCCTAAAATAAGAAATTTGATGGAATTAATCCTGAAGTACTTTCCTAACTTGACTGATACTCAAAAAGAACAGTTCAGCAAATTATTTGATTTATATTCTGATTGGAACGCTAAAATTAACGTTGTTTCAAGAAAGGATATTGACGAGTTGTATCTTCGTCATGTATTGCATTCCCTAGGAATAGCAAAGGTTTTGCAATTTAAGGAAGGTACCAATATTATGGATGTTGGAACAGGAGGAGGCTTTCCAGGAATTCCCTTAGCGATACTATATCCTGAATGCAAATTTCATTTGGTTGATAGTATAAATAAGAAATTAAAAGTCGTTGATGCTGTTGCTGAAGATTTAGGATTAACCAATGTAAAAACCTCGCACAAACGTGCTGAAGATATTAATGAAACCTTTGATTTTATTGTGAGTAGAGCTGTAACAGCGATGCCAAGTTTTGTTGGTTGGGTAAAAAACAAAGTAAACAAAAAGAGCAAACATGAACTTAAAAATGGGATTCTCTATCTTAAAGGTGGTGATTTAACTGAAGAGTTGCAAAATTATCCAAAAGCTACTTTATACAACTTGACAGATTATTTTGATGAAGATTTTTTTGAAACCAAAAAAGTAGTGCATTTGCCTTTGAAGTATAAACCATAAAAAAAGCCTCAGTTAATGAGGCTTTTTTTTGAAGTTATAAATTAGTTAGTTGACAACTAACTTTGTTTTAAGCGTTTGATAGTTAGCCTTAACATTCAAAATATACAATCCTGAAGACAGATTGATTGGGACCGAAGTTCTCTCGTTAAGCATCAGTTTTCCGTTTTCATAAACCACTTTTCCTGTAATATCAATAATTTGAATATTAGCTGCTTGTGTATTTGATGAATTTAAAATTACAAGCTCATTATTTATTGGGTTTTTTTCTAATTTTATAAAATCATGTTCCACAATTGGAGTGCTCAATGTTGAAGGAATAATCTCAGTTAGAGCGAAAGTGACATTGGCTTCGGTTAGTTGCACATGAGGTTCATTATTTGTTGGGATATACCAATTTACAAAAGGTGTATTATCATTAACAGCAAACGTTGGTGCTTCTGTAGGAGGGCTTCCAGCGCCTAAATCAATATCATGATACCAATCGATCTCATTACTTGTAATTTCCATTGCCATTGCACTAACAGAAGGAATAAAATTAAAAACATCAGTATTTAATGCATCTAAAAAGTCGCCAACTAAACCACTTGTGTCAATACCTTCACTTAATCCAGAAATATCAAATAAACCACCTGAACCAGCGTCAATACCATCAGTATATGAGAATGCTTTAGCTGTTGCTGTTTTTGGACCTCCAATTACAGAACCACCAAAAAACAAAATATCTACTGAGCTTATTAATTGTCCTGTGCCAGAAGCGGCTGATGTAGGTGTCATATTAACTTCCAACTCAGCTGTAGTAAATATTACACCAGTATCTAAAGTAGAATTAATAATAGAAAATCCAGGTAAAATATCATTACTATTTTTGTCTTGATAGCGCAAATTATCTCCACTGCCATTAATAATAGAGACATTTCTGGTGTTTTCTGGGAAACCATTGGATGTAAAACTATTTATCCTGTTATCAAAAATTGCTTTCCAAGGATGTTCTTTTGGGAAAATTTCAGTTGCTGTATTATCAAAATCGTAACCATTAGCCAAAGCATGAGCTTCTAAATGGTCAGTGAGCATTTGTCTCGCAGCTGGAGATTTTAGCATGCCTTCAACAATTGGTTGTAACGTTGTTACATTATTGCCGCCTAGCCCAAATGCCATATAGTTGAGTAAATGTTGTAATCCAAGAGGTACATTAGCTCCATGATGTGGTGCATCAATAGACATCCATAAACGAGTTTCATGGTCAATGGCATTATCATCCATATAATTCAGTGCATAACGTGAAATCAATCCTCCCATACTTGGTCCAATAATAACGTTTTCTTCTGTTCCAACTTTTGTTGCATTTATGATATTAAGTAGTTCAACCAATAACATAGCGTTCCGTTCAATAAAATCGGCTCCTCCATCAACTTCAGTCATATCTGCAGCTCTTGTGTACACTGGAAAATTTAAAAGTACGACATCAAAACCTTGTGATCTTACAAAATCTGCAAGATTTTCTGGTCCACCAGCACCTACATAATCCAAAGAGCTGTATAAAGCTGCAATATCTCTAGTGTCACCTGGATCAAAACCATCAACAAGAATAATGGGCTTATCTAAAACTCCAGTATCTGTATCCAAAAATATTTCGTATTCACCTTCTCCAGGATAATTAGTAGTTTCTCCATAAACCATCAAATCAGGTGTAATAGAAGCAGTAAAAGGTACTGCATTTACATTTCTAGTATCTTCAATGTTTATGGAGCTATAGGATTGAAAAACATCTCCAGAGTTTAAAGTAATTAAAAAAGTTAAATTCTTTTTTCCCTCGTTGAGGTAGTTAATGTTAACAGAATTGCCAATTGAAACGGTTTTGAATCCATTACCATCACCAAAATCTATTTTAATATTTGAAATTGCAGAACTGGTTGTGTTTAGAAAAATATCTTCTGAAATCTTATAATTAACATTCAATCCTTTGTGTTTTAAGCTTAAAGGTGCCGCAATTAGTTTTTGTTTGGTGTTGAAGATAGGTTTGTCGGAATTTTGAACTTTTATGAGTTTTCCATTGTTAGGAGTAAGGCTTCCGTTTTTTAAGCTTTCATCGTTTATATAATCGAATTCAGTAAATAAAACCCCTATTTGTAAGGTATTGTTTAATTTTCCTTCTTTTTGAAGTGTCTTTAAAAAAGAAAAATCTTTGAAACGTTTTTGCTTATCACCATTTGCCAATTCATTGTAGGCTTGAAAATAACCAAAGGTGTCAAAATGGGTTTTAGAATCATTTGCAATATCTGAAGAGCTCATAAAGTGATTGAACAAGATAGAAGTTTTCATTTCAGAGATGTCTAAATCATCAAAAATGGAATTCAGATTGTTTTGTGCAAAAAGTGAAAAAGGGAGTAAGAGTAGTAAAGTAATTTTTTTCATAATAATTGTTGATTAATTAGCACTTCAAGATACAAAAGAAATCCCAAAAAAGACCAATAAAAAACCCTTAAACATTTTGTTTAAGGGTTTTTAAATAAGAGAGTTACCCATTTCTTATCCTAAGAAAGGATATCTGTAATCCGTTGGAGTTACAAATGTTTCCTTTATCATTCTTGGAGACACCCAACGTGATAAGTTTTGAGCAGAGCCTGCTTTATCATTGGTTCCTGAGGCTCTTGCGCCACCAAATGGTTGTTGACCTACAACTGCTCCTGTTGGTTTATCGTTAATATAGAAGTTTCCAGCAGAGTTTTGTAATGTTTTAGTCGCTTCAACTATAGCATATCTGTCAGTTGCTAAAATTGCTCCTGTTAAGGCGTACTCACTAGTTTCATCAACAAGTTTTAATGTTTCAGAATATTTGTTTTCATCATAAACATATATAGTAATGACTGGGCCAAATAGCTCAGTGCACATGGTTTGGTACTTAGGATTTGTGGTAACAATTACAGTAGGTTCGATAAAGTAACCTTTACTCTTGTCGTAATTTCCACCAGCAATAATTTCGGCATCTTTATCAGCTTTAGCTTGGTCAATATATTTAGCCAATTTGTCAAAAGAACCTTCGTGAATAACTGCAGTAATAAAGTTGCTTAAATCTTCAGGAGAACCCATTTTAAACGACTTGATATCTTCTAATAAATATGTCTTCACATCACTCCATAAATTTGATGGAATATAAGCTCTTGAAGCTGCACTACATTTTTGTCCTTGAAATTCAAAAGCACCTCTAGAAATAGCTGTTGCTACTTGTTTTGCATTAGCAGTTTTGTGTGCAACGATAAAATCTTTTCCACCTGTTTCACCTACAATTCTAGGATATGTTTTATAGTTATGAATGTTATTTCCTATTTGTTTCCAAAGTTCTTTAAAGATAAATGTAGACCCTGTAAAATGTAATCCGGAAAAATCAGGACTTGCCATTACAGTATTGGTAATCATCACTGGATCACCAAACACGACATTAATAACTCCAGCAGGAACTCCAGCTTCTTTAAATACATCCATGATTACTTTAGCAGAAAATATCTGACTATCACTTGGCTTCCAAACCACGACATTTCCCATTAATGCCATACATGAAGGAAGGTTTCCAGCAATAGCAGTAAAGTTAAATGGTGTTACAGCATAGGTGAAACCTTCTAGTGGTCTATACTCAATACGGTTCCAAGCATCACTTGTGCTTTCTGGTTGTTCCATGTAAATGTCAGTCATAAACTGCACATTGAAACGTAAGAAATCTATCAACTCACAAGCAGCATCAATTTCAGCTTGATGAACTGTTTTAGATTGCGCAATCATGGTAGCAGCATTTATTTTAGCTCTGTATGGTCCAGCGATTAGTTCAGCTGCTTTTAAAAAGATTCCTGCACGTTGTTCCCATGGCATTTCAGCCCAAGCTTTTCTTGCTTCCAAAGCCGTAGCAATAGCTTCATCAATGTGAGATTTCTCAGCAATATGATATTGACCTACAATGTGTTTGTGATCGTGAGGAGGAGACATTGTTCTCGTATTTCCAGTAGTAACGTCTTTACCATTTATGTACATTGGCACATCAGTTTTACTATTAAACATCTCTTTGTATGCTTTTAATACAGCTTCACGTTCTGGAGATCCTGGAGCATATCCTTTTACAGGTTCGTTGACTGCAATTGGTACGTTAAAGAAACCTTTTCCCATAATATATTTTGTTTTTGTAATTATTAAAAATGACTGCAAAGTTACGATTTTTTTAGCGATATTTTTGTAAGTTGCTCAATGGTTTGCAGACTTAAAAATTCATGTGTACAGTAACCCTTATTCCTAAAGGAACAAACGATTTTGTGTTGACTTCAAATAGAGATGAAGCACCTAATAGAACTACACTAGCTCCAGAGTTTTATGAAATAAATAAGACCAAACTTCTTTATCCTAAAGATGAGGTAGCTGGAGGATCATGGATTGGCGTAAGCGAAAAACAAAGAGTGTTATGTGTGCTCAATGGTGGCTTTGAAATGCATAAGCGTAAAGCGTCTTATAGATTGAGTAGAGGTTTGGTTTTAAAGGATTTACTAGTTGCAGATAACCTTAGTGAAGCTATTGAAAATTATAATTTAAAAGATATTGAACCTTTTACTCTGGTTATGGTTGAGTGGAATTCTTCAATGCAATTTAAAGAATTGGTTTGGGATGGAACAAAAAAACATTTTAGTAATTTGCCTCTAGAACCAAAAATTTGGTCGTCATCCTCACTATACAATGCAGAAATGAAAAAAGAACGATTAAATTGGTTTGATGATTTTAAAAAAGAAACAGAATTATCGGCTAAAAAAATCATGAAATTTCATAAAACTGCAGGAAAAGGAAATGAAGATTTTGGTATTATTATGGACAGGTTTTTCGTGAAAACAACAAGTATTACACAAATTACAAAAACAAATAACGAAGTACAGATGAGCTTTGAAAACCTTCAAACTAAATCTAGTTCAGAGCAATCATTTAATTTTCCAATTTCTATAAATGACTAATTCCGGAATCATTTTAACCTTGGCTTATCCTGAAACCATTGTTATGGTTGCTGATGAATGGTATTCACCATACATGCGTTATTTTGGTATTGGTAAGAAAAATTATGTAAGAGCTGGACATGCTGCACTTGTTTTGATTAATAAAACTACTGGAATTTTGGAGTATCACGATTTTGGTCGCTACATTACGCCAATTCCGAATGGTAGAGTTAGAGGAAAAGACACTGATCATGAATTGGATTTTCCAATACAAGCTGAAATAACAGAGGACAAGATTAAAAATCTGGATGACATTTTGGAATTTCTTGCAACTCATCCAAAATTAACTCATGGCGACGGAATATTAATCGCTTCGGTTTGCAATGCTATTGATTACGATAAAGCAAGAAGCCATATTACCAGAATGCAGCATCGACATTTTATTCGTTATGCAGCGTTTATAAAAGATGGTTGTAATTGCGCGCGTTTTGTGACAGATAGTTTAATTGCTTCAATAACTGATTTTAAGATTAAAAAGCGTTTAAAACAATCAAAATGGTTTACGCCTAGTACGATTGGTAATGTGGTGATTGCAGATACTGAAAACCATGTTTATGAGGTTAGTGAGAAAGGAGAAATATCAGAGTATCAATCTTCGGTAAAAAAGGATAATAGGCGTTACTTTTTAGATCGATTAAAAGATCATTCGCCAAATTTTGTTGGAACCTTAGAGCCTAAACATATAGAGATAAAAAGTCATCATGCTCAATGGTTAGATGGTATTGCTGCTGGAGCTTGGTTTGAATTGCATCTTACAGAACAATTGCAATTGTACAGGTTTAAGCGAATTTCACCACATGGAAATATTGATGTTGATGGTTTGTATTTAGTGCATGATGCCACTTTCAATTACTCAGAAACCTATAGTTTTATACAATATTCAAATTGTGCTTTTTTTCACATAGAACAAAAAAACAAAGTTTTTAAATTTATTTTGTCTGAGAAGTTTAATTAAGTGCAAACTGAGCGCTCAATTTAAACGTTGGAATGGCAACTTGAAACGTATTTGAAGTTGTGAAATTTACCATGTTATAATGTCCTTGCATGGCGCCAAAAGGAGATGTAAGCAAACACCCAGATGTGTAGGTGTGAGATTCTCCAGGTTTTAAAATGGGTTTTTTTCCTATAACACCTTCACCATCAACAAACTCAACATTATTTAAGGCATCAAGAATTCTCCAATGTCTTGAGTTTAGTTGTACTGAGTCTTTGCTTTGGTTCTCAATGGTAACCTTATAGCCAAAAGCAAAATGCACTTTATAGTTTTTGTAAAAAGTGCCTTCAAAATTTGTTTCGACCGAAATTTTTATGCCTTGTGTTACTTGTTGTACCATAGATTTTATTGAAACTTTAAAGCTAAATTTAAATAAAAATATTTAAACACATCAATTGGAATGTGTAAAAGTAGATAAACCAACATAAATTTAACATAACAAAGGGTTAATTGGTAATTAAAGTCGATGAAGCCTCACCAACACCAATAATCTTGTCGTATAAACCACCCAAATCTCTATAATAGACCAATACTTTGTAATTATTTTCTGTTTGATCAAAATTTCCACTAATAGCTCCTTCATCAAGATTATTGTTTTTATCAACCATCACATATTTGTAATTGTAGAAACCTTGCTTTAAAAGTAAACGTGTTTCATAAACATTGGTATCGGGATTAAAAGTCATTTTGGTGTCATCAGTAATAGCGTAATTGTTAAAATTACCATATACATGTATATTTTTGTCTGATAACATTTCTGGATGTTGTAGTGAAAAATGAAGTACAGTATAATCGGCTTCAATGTCAACATTATCTGTGTCTAATGCAGTTATTAGAAAGTTTCCATTAATATCTGGATTGTAAGTATAAGGCCTGTTTGCTCTAACAATATCTGTGTATAAATAGTTGTGGTACAAATCTTTTAGGTCAAAAAACTGTACACCAATATTAGCGCCTCTTACATTTTTATTTTCAAAGAATAAGTACTCATTTCCTCCCCAAAAACTGGTTTCAGTGTCATATTTGTAAAGCAACTCATTGCCAAGTGTATATTGAGGTTTTAAGCCAGTGATAGCAGTTTTTAGGTTATTGTTCTGAACGATGGCAACATTGACAGTTTGCTTAGGGTTAACAAAATTAAGATTCAAAGAACCAATGCTAATGTCAACGGATTGCTTTTGGTGAATAAACCTCACATCTCTTGAGCGTTTTACTGCAACACCAACAGTTGCCAAATCTTCATAAACCATAAATTTTCTACTAAACATCAACTCACCATTTTCATCAAAAATTTTCATCATATAATTCCCTGAAACCAATAATTGAGTTTGATTGTTAGGGATTTGCAATCTGTAGTGAGAATAGAGTTGGTAGGTGTTAAAAGAGTTTTCGTAATTTACTATACGTTGGTCATCAAATCCTTGTAAATATCTTGATTTTATAAGTCGTGAAGGCGTCCAATCATAATCGTAATGTTCAATTACATAATAAAAATCAGCTTCTTCATTATTCAACACATCAAATTCTAATTGTAAACGCTCACCTAAACGTAAAATAGGCAATTCACTTTCGTTTGTATTACTTTTAAAAGTGATGGTTTTAATGTAATAAGGAGGTTCAACTTCTTCTGCAACTTGACTTAACAAAGATTGCACTAAAAAAAATGCGACGATTAGAAAAAAATATTTTGAGGTCATTAAAAGCGTAATTTTGGTAAAGATAAACAAATTCTGTGCCTAAAAAATTACGCAAAAAATCATTGCTAAATTTTGAGCTATTTATTATGAAAACTGCATTTTAAATTCGTAAATTTGCACGGATTTTTAGACAACTAAACTCAAAAAATTAAATATGTCAAACGACATTCGAATCAAAAAAGGTCTAGACATTAATCTTAAAGGTGAAGCCGAAAAGGCTAAAGAAGCTGCTATTATAAGCAACTTTTACACCATTAGACCTGAAGACTTTCACAGTGTTATTCCAAAACTTGTTGCTAAAGAAGGATCAAAAGTAAAAGCTGGTGAAACTATTTTTTACGATAAATCTAATGAAGCAATAAAATTTGCTTCTCCAGTATCTGGCGAAGTTATTGAGATTGCACGTGGTGAAAAACGAAGAATTTTATCTATTAAAATTCAAGCAGATAAAGAACAAACCTATCAAGATTTTGGATCATTAAATGTTAATAGTGCTTCTGTAGATGAGGTAAAATCAAAATTATTAACTGCTGGTTGTTGGCCTTTTATTAAGCAACGTCCTTATGATGTGATTGCAAATCCAAGCAAATCACCAAAAGCAATTTTTGTTTCTGGTTATGCATCTGCTCCTTTAAGTGCGGATTTAGATTTTACACTTCAAGGTAAAGAAAAGGAATTGCAAGCTGCTGTGACTGCCTTAGGAAAATTAACTGAAGGGAAAGTTCATATTTCTGTAGGAAAGAATGCTAATTCTCCTTTAGGTGATTTAACAGGAGTAACCATTCACAAAGTTTCTGGACCACATCCATCAGGAAATGTAGGCACTTTAATCAATAAGGTTGATCCTGTTAATAAGGGTGAAACAGTGTGGACAGTTAACGCACAAGACCTTGTTATTATAGGAGAATTGTTACTTACTGGTAAATTCAATGCAGAACGTGTTGTGGCTTTGGTTGGTTCATCAGTTCAAAAACCAAGATACTTTACAACAAAATTAGGTTGTGAAGTTGCCACAATGATTTATGATCATGGTATTGAAAAAGATGCCAATGTTAGAATCATTTCTGGAAATGTATTAAGCGGGAAGCAGATTAAACCTGATGGTTATCTTGACTATTATAGTAACACCATTACAGTAATTCCAGAAGGTGATGATTATGAATTCTTTGGATGGAACAAACCGGTTTTTAATAAAATATCAACTTCAAGAGCATTGACCTTTTCTTGGCTAAACCCAAAGAAAAAATACGATTTAAATACCAATACCAATGGTGAACATCGTGCTTTTGTGACTACAGGAACTTATGAAGAAGTGTTTCCTTTAGATATTTATCCAATGCAAATTTTAAAGGCTTGTATGTATAAAGACCTTGATGAAATGGAGGCTTTAGGTATGTATGAAGTAGCTCCTGAAGATTTTGCATTAACAGAATTTGTGTGTGTGTCTAAGCAACCACATCAAAAAATTATAAGAGAAGGTTTAGACTTAATGCTTAAAGAGATAGGATAATGGGCTTAAAACAAAACTTACACAATTTAAAAGAAAAGTATAAGGGAACCAAAATGGCGCCTGCGTTTAACGCAATCCATACCTTTTTATACTTACCAAATGAGACTACTCATGGAGGAACTCATATAAAAGCAGCCGACGATTTAAAGCGTACAATGAATACAGTTATCATGGCATTGATTCCATGTTTAATCTTTGGTATGTTTAACGCTGGTTATCAACATCATTTAGCTTTAGGCGATATTTCTCGAGCGAGCGGATTTTTAGATCCAATCTTTTGGTCTTGGGATAACTTAGTTATAGGACTTTGGAAAGTACTCCCTTTAGTGATTGTATCTTATGGCGTTGGTTTAGGAATAGAGTTTTTATTTGCCATTATCAAAAAACATGAAGTTGAAGAAGGTTATTTGGTAACAGGAATGCTTGTCCCATTAATTGTTCCAATTGATATTCCACTTTGGATGCTTGCTGTTGCAGTAGCATTTGGCGTTGTTATAGGTAAAGAAGTTTTTGGTGGTACTGGAATGAATATTCTCAATCCAGCATTAACCATTAGAGCTTTCTTGTTCTTTGCCTATCCAACATGGATGTCTGGTGATAAAGTTTGGGTTCATGGTGCTGTAGAGCGTGCTGGAACTCCAGATGCTATTTCAGGAGAAACAATTTTAGGAAGCTTAGCACAAAATAATGAAGTTACTTATAGTGTTATGGATATGTTCTACGGAATTATTCCAGGCTCTGTTGGTGAAACTTCTGCCTTACTAATTTTATTAGGAGGTTTGTTCTTAATCTTCAGTAAAATAGGAAGTTGGAGAATCATGTTATCTATGGCATTAGGAGGATTAGCCATGGGATTAATTTTTAATGGAGTTGTAGATTCAGGATGGATAGGAGAAAGCAGTAAATTTTATAGCTTAATGAGTACCACTTGGTGGCATCACTTAATAATAGGTGGTTTTGCTTTTGGTACAGTGTTCATGGCAACAGATCCAGTAACGGCTTCACAAACCAATAAAGGAAAATGGATTTATGGGTTTTTAGCTGGTTTTATATCAATTATGATACGTGTATTCAATCCAGCTTACCCAGAAGGTGTTATGCTTGCTATTTTATTAATGAATGTCTTTGCACCAACCATTGATCATTATGTGGTACAAGGTAATGTTAAACGTAGATTGAAGCGTGTAAAAACAAAAACGGCTTAACGATGGAAAAGAAAACAGATAAAAATGTATATACAATACTATTTGCCATTGGAATGGTGATAGTAGTAGGTTCTTTATTAGCTTTCGTGGCATCTTCATTAAAACCAAAAATTGATGAAAATAAGCGTATCGAAAAGCAACAAAATATTCTGTACGCAATGGGTGTCAATGAAAATGGCGAAAGTAGTGTTGCTTTTGTTGAAGATGCCAAAGTAAGTGAAGAATTCTCAAAATATATAACACGTCAATTAGTAATCACTAACGGAACAGAAGTTAAGGAAGATAATGAAGCTTATTTAATTGATGTAAAGAAAGAGCAATCAGCAGCTAAAGAAGGTAAAGAAAGACGTTTGCCACTATTTGTTGGTGAAAAAGATGGTAAAACATATTACATAGCACCAATTAGAGGTAAAGGACTTTGGGATGCTGTTTGGGCTTATGTAGCCATGGATGAGAATATGGTTGTTCAAGGGGCTTATTTTGACCATCAAGGAGAAACTGCTGGTCTTGGAGCAAACATAAAAGAGCGTTTCTTTATGGACGATTTCATAGGAGAACATTTATTAGATGAATCTGGAAACTTTGTAGGCATAAATATTTCAAAAAGTAATGCAGATCCTTTAAACAATGACAAAACTGATAATGAGGTTGATGCTATTGCTGGCGCAACCATTACAGGTGATGGTGTTGCAGCAATGCTGAAAAAAGATTTAAAGCTGTACTTACCTTATTTTAAAACTTTAAAAAACAATTAATTTATGGGACTTTTATCTAAAAAAGACAGCAAATTAATATTAGATCCTTTAGCAGATGATAACCCAATTACTATTCAAGTATTGGGTATTTGTTCGGCTTTGGCTATTACAGCGCAGTTAAAAGCGTCCATTGTAATGGCAGTTTCTGTAATATTTGTATTAGGTGTTGGTAACGTTGTTATCTCACTGATTAGAAACATCATTCCATCAAAAATCAGAATTATTGTGCAGCTTACTGTTGTTGCTGCATTAGTAATTATAGTAGATCAGGTTTTAAAAGCATTCTCTTATCAATTAAGTAAAGAGCTTGGAGCTTTTATTGGATTGATTATTACCAACTGTATTATTATGGGACGTTTTGAAGCGTTCGCTTTAGGAAATGGACCATGGAGATCATTCCTTGACGGAATTGGCAATGCTCTTGGTTATGGAGTAATACTAATCATCGTTGGATTTTTCAGAGAGTTGTTAGGATCTGGAACTTTATTAGGTTTTAAAGTATTGGGAGACCCAATAGCAAAAACAGGATTATATAGCATTGGTTACGAAAATAACGGATTTATGTTATTGGCACCAATGGCATTAATTGTTGTAGGGATTATAATTTGGGTGCAACGTAGCAAAAACCCAGCATTAATTGAAGACAACTAGAATAAGATATTATGGAACACATAGAATTATTTTTCAAATCAATATTTATAGATAATATGGTATTCGCCACATTCCTTGGAATGTGTTCATACCTTGCAGTATCTAAAAAAGTATCAACAGCAGTTGGTCTTGGAGCAGCCGTAATATTTGTATTAGCTATAACAGTACCTTTAAACTGGTTGTTAGATCAATACATCTTACAAGAAGGTGCTTTATCATGGTTAGGTGAAGAGTATGCTAGCTACGATTTAAGTTTCCTTTCGTTCATCATGTTTATTGCAACTATTGCAACCATGGTTCAATTGGTAGAAATTGTGGTAGAGAAATTCTCACCATCACTATATAATTCACTTGGTATTTTCTTACCATTAATTGCTGTAAACTGTGCTATTTTAGGAGGTTCATTATTCATGCAATCTCGTGAAATTCCAACACTAGGATTAGCTTTTAATTACGGGATTGCCTCAGGAATCGGATGGTTTTTAGCAATTCTTGCAATTGCAGCCATTCGTGAGAAAATCAGATATTCAAATGTACCTGCACCATTAAGAGGATTGGGAATTACTTTCATCATTACAGGTTTAATGGCCATTGGGTTTATGAGTTTTGGAGGTATGTTAACTGGAGGCGATGAAGAAGTAAAAGAAGAAAAAACAGTATTAGTAGAGAATACTGTTGAAAATGATGTCACATTGAACGAAGTTGAAACGTCAGAAAAAGAACAAACAGAAGAATTAGCTAATAACACTTTAAAAGAAGAGGAATAACATGATATTAGCCGCAAGTACATTAGGAACAATAATAGCAACAGTTGCTGCATTTTTGGTTGTAACCTTATTATTGGTAGCATTGTTATTATTTGTAAAACAAAAATTATCACCTTCAGGACCTGTAAAGATCTTAATTAATGGTGAGCGTGAAATAGAAGTTGCCTCTGGAAACAGTTTATTAGCTACTCTAGGTGGTGAAAAAATATTTTTACCATCAGCATGTGGTGGTGGTGGAACTTGTATTCAATGTGAATGTCATGTTTTATCAGGTGGAGGAGAAGCATTGCCTACAGAAACACCTCACTTTACAAGAAAAGAATTAGCTCATGGAGCACGTTTATCTTGTCAGGTAAAAGTGAAACAGGACATG
>JAUIGO010000069.1 GCA_030429955.1 Bacteroidia bacterium | reverse complement strand
CCTAGGAGTTACTTATTATTCAATTTAAAGAAAGAAATTGTAAGGATTTTAAATTTTTCATACTAAATACCAAAAGCTATTAACTATGAAAACAATTACCAAATCACAAAAATCCAATCTATTATTTCTTTTCCTTTTCGTTTCAATATTTTCATTTGGTCAATCCATGGCTACTTACACTATTACTTTTAATGGAAATTGGAACAACACAGATCACAGTGATAATGGTATGACGCCTTTACCATCCAATGACCATTGGTCTGATTTGGTTGGAGCTACGCACAACTCTAGTGTAGTTTTTTGGGAGGCTGGACAGATGGCAACTTTAGGCATTGAAGATGTTGCGGAGAGAGGCGATAACGATGCGTTTTTTAATGAAGTTGACATGGCAATAACTGTTGGAAATTCAGATCAATGGTTGCAGCAAGGTTTTAGTCCGAATAACGCTATGGGAACATCAACCATAATGAGCATTACTGTGAGCGAAGATTTTCCATTATTAACCTTGGTTTCAATGATTGCTCCAAGTCCAGATTGGTTTGCAGGTATTCATGGTTTTTCATTAAGAGATGGAAATAACTGGAAAGATAATATCACTTTAGATTTGTTTCCTTATGATGCAGGAACTGAAGATGGCACAGATTATGGCACAAGCAATCCAGCAACTATGCCTCAAGACAATATTTCCAGTTTAGTAAATGTTGCGCCATTTAACGATAAAAAAGTTGCGACTTTGTCCATTACTTTAGAATCCGTTTTAAGTGTTTCTGCAAATGACTTTAAGTCAGGAATCACATTAAGTCCTAATCCAACAAATGGGAAGGTTACTATTAACAACTCCTCTTCTGAAATTATAGACAACATTCAGTTTTATGACATCATTGGTAAATTAGTAAAGTCTGTAAAACTGGATTCAGCAAATAACGAGACTCAACTTAATTTAGAAGGATTAAACTCCGGAATTTATTTAGTAAAAGTAACTTCAATTAGTGCAAATACTTCTATAAAAAAGCTAATTATAAAATAGTCCTAGATTATTATATATAATTGTTATTTTAGCCTCAGAAGCTTAACATTTATATATACTTATGAAAAAAATTACAAGTAGATTTTCGATATTAATATTACTTATTTCATTAATTACTACGCAATTAGCAAAAGCCCAAAACAATACAGAACCAGTTTGTGGAACTGAAATCACAGAAGAATTTAACAACTATTTCAACCAAATAAAACCACAGATTGAATACTACGAGAAACAATATTTTGACATGCTTCAAAATAGATCTTCAACAGCAGTTACTTCAGTTCCTATTAAAGCCCATGTAATCAGAACTTCTGCTGGAACTGGTGGTTTGTCTGAATCAGACTTAAATGACGCCATAGATAACATGAATGCCTACTATGCAAGTGCTTTTATGGAATTCTTTTTATGCGATGGCATTAATTATATTGACAATAGTGCTTATTATAATTTTAACACAAACCAAGAAACAGCTCTAACAACAGCCAATAATGTTTTAGGGTTAATTAATATCTACTTTGCAAATACCGTAAGTAGTGACACTAGCTCTTTGTGTGGCTATGCTTATACTCCAGGTGGTCCAGATGTGATTTTAATGGCAAATAGTTGTGCAACAAACGGAAGTACATTACCACATGAGGTAGGTCATTTTTTCTCATTACGTCATACACATGGCCCAAGTAATACTACTCTAACAACAGAACTTGTTGATGGTTCAAACTGTGATACTGATGGAGATTTAATTTGTGATACTCCAGCAGATCCTCAACTAGGTTATAGCAATGTAGATATTAACTGTATTTACAATGGATTAACTACAGATGGTAATGGAGATACATTTGTTCCAGATCCAACAAATATTTTATCATATTCCAGAAAAGAATGTCGTACGTATCTATCGCCTCAACAATATGCAAGAATTTATGCAACGTATCAATCTGTAAGAAATAACTTTTCCTGTCCTTCATTTAATATTGATGTCGCTGCCACGTATACTAGAGATTGTGGTAATTCGTTAGCTGTTGATTTTACTGATAATGGAACTGGAGCAACATCATGGAATTGGGACGTTGATGGTGATGATATTACTGATTACACAACTCCAAATCCTTCACATGTGTTTGTTCCTGGAAAATATGACGTTACACTTACGGTTAGTAATGGTTCAGAATCCATTACACGTGTATATTCAGAGTTAATTGACTTTGAAACAACCAATATCAATTCAACACAAGTACATCTTACTTTAAACACAGATGATTGGTCACAAGAAACATCTTGGGAATTTAAAAAACTTGATGGAACTATTGTCGCTTCTGGTGGACTTTACAATGGAACTTCTGACGATTTCTCAACTTTTAACGAATCCTTTAACGTGAGTGAAAACGAATGCTATATTTTTGAAATTAGTGATTCTTATGGCGATGGCATTTGTTGCTTTTCTGGAAACGGTTCTTACGTATTAAAAGATGATTCTGACAATATTATTGCCTCAGGTGGCGACTATGGTTTTGGTGAATCAACTTATATTTCAACCATATCATTAAGCACAAATGATTACTTAAAGAGTAATGTCTCTTTGTTTCCAAATCCTGTAACAAATCAATTGAATATTAAACTATCCAAATCAAATGATTTGCCTGATACCTATGAAATTTTCAATCTATTAGGACAATCACTTTCCAAGAAAAGAATTGATCGTTTTTCTGATTTAACAATTGAAACCTCATCGCTTAGTCAAGGTATGTACGTAATAAAAGTTTCAAAAGATGGTGGAGAATTAACGTTACCTTTTATAAAAAAATAAATCCAAAGGCAACAGAAATAAAAAAGGAGTATTAAATTAATGCTCCTTTTTTAATATGGCTTTATTAATAGCTTTGATGAGTTTTGGTCCTTCGTAGATAAAACCTGTATACAACTGAACCAAACTGGCTCCAGCTTCTAACTTATCAAGTGCATCTTGAGCAGTATGAATACCTCCTACTCCAATAATTGGAAACGCTTTGTTACTTTTTTCAGACAAGAATCGAATCACTTCTGTTGAACGATGCGTTAATGGTTTTCCACTTAACCCTCCAATTTCAGTTTTGTTATCACTTTGTAAACCTTCTCTTGAAATAGTTGTATTAGTTGCTATTACACCATCTATTTTGGTGTCAGCAACGATATCAATAATATCTAACAACTGTTCGTTGGTTAAATCCGGAGCAATTTTAAGCAGAATCGGTTTTGCACTTTGATTGCGCTCAGTGTGACTTTTTTCTTTATTTAATTTTACTAATTCCAGCAATAATTTTGTCAATGGTTCTTTATCTTGAAGGGCTCTTAAGTTTGGTGTGTTTGGAGAGCTCACATTCACCACAAAATAATCAACATAATCAAATAAAGCTTCAAAGCATATTTTATAATCGTCTACAGCATTTTCATTTGGAGTCACTTTATTTTTACCAATATTCCCTCCAATTAAAACACCTTTGTTTTGCTTCAATCGTTCAACAGCTTCTTCTACACCTCCATTGTTAAAACCCATTCTATTGATAATGGCTGAATCTGATTTTAGCCTAAACAAACGCTTTTTCGGGTTTCCAGCTTGTGGTTTAGGTGTTAATGTTCCTATTTCAATAAAACCAAATCCGAAGTTGCTCAACTCATTAAATAGTCTAGCGTCTTTATCAAAACCAGCAGCTAGTCCAACAGGATTTTTAAAGGTCAATCCAAATAAATTACGCTCTAAACGCTTATCCTTAACAGCATAAATCCTTCTAAATAGAGCAGCAAAACCAGGGATTTTAGAAAAAATTCGAATCGCTGAAAATGTAAAATGGTGAACCTTTTCAGGATCAAAACAAAATAAAATTGGTCTTATTAAAACCTTGTACATACATTTGATTTTGATTGCAAAAGTAAGGCAATTTGCAGGAACTAAAAAGAAACTTCAACAACACTTGTCACTTAAAAAAGCGTTCATTATTTTTGAGCAAATGCACTAACCAATGTTAAACAAACAACACATTCTCAATCGTTTTTTAAGTTACGTAACCATTGACACCGAAAGTGATCCGAATAGTGAAACCACTCCAAGTTCGGCAAAACAATGGGATTTAGCCAATAAATTATATGACGAGCTTATTGCCATTGGCATGAGTGATGTAAGTATTGACGACAACGCTTACATCATGGCGACCTTACCAAGTAATGTAAACCACGATGTACCGACAATAGGGTTTATTTCTCATTTTGATACGTCACCAGATTTTACTGGAGCTAATGTAAAGCCTCAAATCATTGAGAACTACAATGGAAAAGATATCATATTAAATAAATCCGAAAACATCGTTTTATCTCCTGATTATTTTGAGGATTTATTGCTATACAAAGGACAAACCTTAATCACTACAGATGGCACAACCTTGCTTGGAGCAGATGATAAGGCTGGTATTTGTGAAATTATGAGTGCTATGGAATACCTCATAAATCATCCCGAAATTAAACACGGAACCATTAAGGTTGGGTTTACACCTGACGAAGAAATTGGTCGTGGTGCACATAAGTTTGATGTTGAAAAATTTGGCGCAGATTGGGCTTACACAATGGATGGAAGTCAAGTTGGTGAACTGGAATACGAAAACTTTAATGCAGCTGGAGCCAAGGTAAAGTTCAATGGAAAAATTGTACATCCAGGTTATGCCAAAGGCAAAATGATAAACTCCATGTACTACGCAACCGAATTTATCAACGCTTTACCACGATTAGAAACTCCTGAACATACTGAAGGTTATCAAGGCTTTTTCCATTTGTATGCCATGAATGGTAAGGTTGAAGAAACCACCTTACAATACATTATTCGCGACCATGATTTTGATAAGTTTGAAGCCAGAAAAGCTTTGATGCAAAAAGTTGTTGAGGATATGAATGAAAACTATGACAGAACTGTAGTAGAGATTGAAATAAAAGACCAATATTTCAATATGAAAGAAAAGGTAGAACCTGTTATGCATATTGTTGATATTGCTGAAGATGCCATGAAAGCTCTAAACATTAAGCCTATTATAAAACCCATTCGTGGTGGAACAGATGGTTCGCAATTGAGTTATAAAGGATTACCTTGCCCTAACATCTTTGCTGGAGGACACAATTTTCATGGTCGTTATGAGTACGTACCACTTGAAAGCATTCTCTTGGCAACCAATGTGATTTGTAAAATAGCTGAGTTGACAGCTCTTAAAAACAATTCTTAAATTGAAAATAATATCTACTAATATAGCCAAACCAGCTTTTGTAACCATTAATGGAGAAAAACAACGTACTGGAATTTTTAAAAAACCTACCAAAGGATCCATTTATTTGGACAAAGAAGAAGTAAAAGGTGACGAAGTATCAAACAGAAAAGTTCATGGTGGCATTTATAAAGCTTGTTATTTGTTCTCTGCAGATCATTATCCACATTGGCAAAACCTATATCCACATTTAGATTGGCATTATGGTATGCTTGGTGAAAACCTAACTATTGAAGGTTTGGATGAAACCCAAATTTGTGTTGGTGACATTTACAAAGTAGGAAATGCACTTATACAAGTCACGCAACCTCGTGAGCCTTGTACAACGTTTGCTGCAAAAATGGGGACCGAAGATATCATGCAACAATTTATTGCTCATGGCAGACCAGGAACTTATGTTCGTGTTTTAGAATCAGGAAATGTCACCGTTGGAGATGCTTTAAATTTGGTAGAAACATCTAAACATCCTGTTTCAGTTGCGGATTTTTTCAAACTGCTATTCAGTAGAGAAAAAAATCAAGAGCACTTAAACCTATTAGTAAAAAACGAAGCCATTGCTTTGTATAAACGTGAGCAACTAGCAAGGTTTCTAAAATAATTATGATTAAGTGTAACTATTAATTATAGTTATCGTCGAATAAATAACATTCAACTTTCAAAAAACATAATTCATGAAAATCCACGACTTTTTCAAAATCACCATTTTTACTTGCCTTTGTCTTTTTAGTTTAGAAACATCTGAAGCTCAAAATTTAACCTCACAAGTAGATGAATACTTACTTTCACATAGCCAACCAGATGCTCCAGGTGCCTCTGTTTTAATTGCCAAAGATGGCAAGACCATTTATAAAAAAGCGGTTGGAATGGCTAATTTAGAACTCAATGTTCCATTATCAACAAATCATGTTTTTGAGATTGGTTCTATAACCAAGCAATTTACAGCTGTTTCTATATTAATTCTGGAAGAACAAGGGAAACTTAAAATAGAAGATGATATTACTAAATACATTCCTGACTATCCAACACATGGAAAAACGATAACTATTCATCACTTACTTAATCATACCTCAGGCATAAAAAGCTATACAAGTATGCCAAGTTTTATAAAAAATGCTCGAACAGACATGACACCTATAGAACTCATTGATGTGTTTAAAAACGAGCCTATGGACTTTGATCCAGGTGAAAAATTCTTATATAATAATTCAGGATATATTATACTTGGTCACATTATTGAAGTGGTTTCAGGACAGAGTTATGCTGATTTTATTCAGAATCATATTTTTTCAAAACTAGGTATGAAATCGTCTTACTACGGAAGCATGAAAAAAATCATTAAAAACAGAGCTTCTGGTTATCAAGACCAAAATGGTTTTGTTAATGCTGATTATTTAAGCCTTACATTACCTTATGCTGCTGGATCTATCATGTCTACTGTAGATGATTTACTAATTTGGCAAAATGCCATTAGCGCAAACAAACTTATTAAAAGAAGCAGTTTAGAAAAAGCTATCAACGGTTCAACCTTAAATAATGGCGAAAAAATTCCTTATGGTTATGGTTGGTCTAAAGGTTCAGTAAATGGCTCTGACACTTATGAACATTCAGGAGGAATTTTTGGTTACGTTACAAATGGCATCTTTTTACCAAAAGAAAATATGTATGTTATTGCACTTTCAAACTGTGATTGCAGTAATGTTGGAGAAATCAGCACCAAAATTGCTGCCATGGCAATTGGAAAACCGTTTCCATCAATTAAAGATGCCATTACATTAAGTGACGATAAACTTAAAAAATGGATTGGTGCTTATGAGTTTGAAGATGGTGCTGTACGTTTTATAACTTTAAAAGAAAACCAGTTGAGAAGCCAGAGAGAAGGCAGCGAAGTCTTTGATATTTACGCATTAAGTGACGATCATTTTATTTTTGAAGAGGGCACCATTTCATATCAATTTGGAATAAACAAAGATGGTTCTAAACATGTTGTTATGAATTCCAACGGAAATGAATCAAAAGGAAAAGCCGTTGACAAAGAAGCGCCTAAAGAAAAGATTGCCATCACACTTACTCCTGAAGTTTTAAAAAAATATGAAGGTAAATATGAGTTAGCACCAACATTTCATATTGTGATTACACCAAAAGGCAATCAGCTTTTTGCACAAGCAACAGGACAACCAGAATTTGAATTGTTTGCAGAATCTGAAACAACCTTCTTTTTAAAAGTAGTGCCTGCAAGTATAGATTTTAATAAAGATGATAATGGTAAGGTTATAAGTATGGTATTGCATCAAGCAGGTCAAGATATACCTGGAAAAAAAATAGAATAATTTAGTTTTCTTATAAAAATAAAAGTCCACTTCAAATTGAAGTGGTTTTTTATTTTAAAAGTGATTATCTTTCCAGTAAATATGCATTAACAATGGCTCAAGATTACAACAGACCAGAATTTAAACAATTACTCCAAAAACTTCAGGAAGAAAGTTGGCAATTGGAATTGCTCATTTCTGGGTTTGCCATTTTTGGATTATTTACTGCTTACCCAAGTATAAAATTAGCTGTTGACGATGCTCAAAATAGTCAGCAAATATATTCATTTGTTATCTATTCCATAGCTTGGGTGTCATGTGCTATTTTAATATTTAATTTAATGCTGCATGTTTTACTTCGAGGGCTTTGGATTGGCGCTTTAGGTCTTCGCTATGTGTCTGGAGATATCGATTATGAAAATCTGAAATACAGTCCAAAGTTTACAAAATACTTAAAAAAACGTGTTGGCTCTTTTGATAAATACATTGCCACTTTAGAGGATTATTGCAGTGTTATTTTTGCAATCTCATTCTTACTCATTTTTTATGTGCTGGCCATTACGTTTACCATTCTTGCAATAGCTTTAATAGCTACTTATTTAATTAATTCAGAAGATTTACCTACTTGGCTGTCACAAGGTATCGGAATTGTTCTTATTCTATTTATCATCTTCGGGATGTTTTTTACTTTGATAGATTTTATTACACTTGGTTTTTTGAAAAAGAAAAAGTGGCTTTCCAAAATCTATTTTCCTGTGTATTGGGTATTTAGCTTCATTACTTTGTCTTTTTTATACAGACCTCTAGTGTATAATTTCCTTGATAACAAATTTGGAAGACGACTCAGCTTTGCTCTAGTACCTTTTTATATTTTGATTACCCTCTCATTATCTCTCAGATATAAAACATCCAACTATTTGAATAAAAGTTTCAATTCAAATGACATTAGCGCAGATAACAGAAATTACGAAGATTTACTAAACGAAAGTACTTTTATTGATGATGTAGCCATTCAATCTAAAGTTATTACAGATCCTTATGTTAAAGTGTTTATACTTTTCACTGAAAGTATAGAAAATAGAGTATACTCATTTAATGAAGGTTTAAAACCTGAAAATGATGAGCGTGGTTTAGGCTCTGATATTATCATAAGCAATACGTTTATTGATGATATAAAACGAGATAGCTTAAAACGAGAGTATTTAAAGACCTTCAATAAAATATACCATACAAAAATAGATTCTGTAACCTATGACGATGAATTTATATTTGGAAAGATTTTAAATAATAAAATAGGTTTTGAAACTTATTTAAGCACTAAAAATCTTGACGAAGGTAAACATGTTCTAAAGGTTAACCGAATTTATATAAAAGACCAAGATACTAGCTACTATAATGTTGCCACTATTCCGTTCTGGTATTTTAAAAATTAAAGATCAAAGCGTTTATTCATAAGATGTTTCATTAAAGGTATTTGAATAAAAAACACCAATCCAAAAAGTCCAATAGCATACATTACTGTTTTTGAGAATTTAATTCCTGAAAGCACATCTGTGACTTTATTATTTGAAATTACTGAGTAATCTATTGTTTCTAATAGTGGAGAACTTTCAACATTAAAAAACATCATATATACAGAAACACCAATCAAGACAGCAATAATACCAAACCAACTATATTTTGAAATTAGTGGTTTGTACACTGTTGCAGAACCTATTTTAATTGGTTCTATCTGCTTCATAATATTGGCAGTAAAATTACTTGATGGCGATTCTAGCATTGACGATTTCATTGCTTTTTTTGCCAAATTATCTAAATGCTGCTCTGTATGATCCTTCATAACTCTCAATAGTTTCATTATCTAATTTCTTTCTTAAAACAGTCGCTAATTTTTTACGACTCCTAAAAAGCTTCACTTTTACATTGTTGGGTTTTAAATCAACAATTTTTCCTATGTCTTCCAATGATAGTTCTTCAAAGTAATATAAAGTTAATAAAAAACTATCTTCACTTGGTAATAACGCTAAACAATCTTGTATAGTTTGTTCACGTTCCTTTGCTTCTATTTTATCCAAAGCATTGTCCAAAGTTTTTACTTGATGCTCTGTGTATTCATTTATTTCAACTGTATACTGCTGACGCTTGTTCTTTTTAAGTTGGTCTAAACAGGTGTTATAAGCCACTCTATAAATCCACGTTGAAAATTTTGACTCGCCTTTAAACTTGTCTAAAGATTTATAAACCTTATCTTGAGCAACTTCTTCAGCTTCTTCCCTATGCTTCATCATTCGCAACGCCAACGTATATACCAAATCCTTGTAACGGTCTACCAATACTGCAAAAGCATTAGCATCGCCATTTAAAATAGAGTCTATATAAACTTGATCGTTGGTGGTCATTTGTAACTATGACTATATAAGTATGCTTTTGGTTACACTTTTTTGCAAATAAATTTACGCTTGTCACCTTGAGCGCACGCGTGTCGCTGAAGCTTTAGCGTAAGCACAGTCGAAAGGTTTTTATTAAATTAGGTTTCAACCATACTCAACCTGACGTAAAAATATTTTTTTAATTTTTTTGTAACCAACATTCAAAAGCTGTCGTCATAAGCTATGAACTCATTAAAAATAATCAATTAAAAACAAACAATTATGGAAGTAGCGATTTTAGCAATTATATTCGGTTCGGTTTTCGGTGTATTTTATTTATACTTTTCCTCAAGAAACAAAGAACGAATGGCACTTATTGAAAAAGGTGCAGATGCAAGTATTTTTAACATTGGGAAACGAACAGGTTCATCATGGAAAGTTATTGTATTAAACCTTGCGTTCTTGTTAATGGGAATTGGCTTAGGTGTTTTTATAGCTAATTTACTTGACACATACACCAATTTAGACTCTGATGCAGTATATCCTGCTTTAATTTTCTTAATGGCTGGTTTAGGCTTATATGTTGGCTTTACTCAAACTAGTAAAGTTGTAGATAACACACAAATTACCAATCAATCAAATGAACCACTTTGGCTTGTTAATGCAAGTTGAAGTGGTTTTTTTATGATCTTTTGATAGAAATTGTCGAAATTAGCTCTCAGCATTAAAGTAATTACTATGACCTTAACTCCACAACAACAAGAAGAACTGATTAAAACATTAAAAACTCGTTTTGACAATAACATGAATCGTCATGTTGGTATAGCTTGGGAAGATGTACAGTCAAGGCTTAAAGCCAACCCAGACAAAATGTGTTCGCTTAACGAAATGGAAAAAACTGGTGGTGAACCTGATGTTGTAGGCTATGATAAAAAAACTGGAGTTTATATTTTTTACGATTGCTCTGCTGAAAGTCCAACAGGAAGACGAAGTACCTGTTATGATAGAGAAGGTTTAGAATCTAGAAAGCAACACAAACCAGACAACAACGCAATGGAAATGGCTGCTGAAATGGGAATTGAGCTTTTAACCGTTGAGCAATATCACGAATTACAAACACTTGGCGAGTTTGACGCCAAAACGTCAAGTTGGCTGCAAACACCTTCAGATGTAAGAGAATTAGGTGGAGCGCTTTTTGGTGATTTTCGTTATGGCAAAGTGTTTGTTTATCACAATGGAGCACAATCGTATTATGCTGCACGAGGATTTAGAGGCTCGTTAAGCGTTTGATATATTTGACTTTATCAGAAAAATAGCCGAACTTCGTTTACTTGTGCTAAACTTGTTTCAGTGACGTCTTGTATAAAACATTAAAACGATTTCATGCACACTAAAAGTTGGCAACAATATAAAACCCAAAAATTATGAAACGTCTAATCATCATTTCAATATTATTTTCACTTATATTTTCGTGCCAACCATCGGACTCTGAAGCATATTACAATTTTAACAGCTTGGACTACGAATTTATTCCAGAACAATATCAAGAAATTGGAAAAACATTCATTTTCAAAAACGCCCAAAATGAAGAAGTGAGAATCAAACCATTATTCTACACTTTGAATAAAAATTTTGAGAGTGGATATGGATTTGGACAACCTACTCAAACCGAAAGCTACTATTATGATGACTTATGGATACAGATTGAGCTTGTAGATGTGGAAATCCCCATAGAATCATATTGTGATAGAATTGTAATTCATATTAATAAATCTCCATATAAAGGATTATTCGTTGACCTAGAAATTCCGACTTATAATGAACTGGGGTGTTACACAGGTGGATTAAGCGAATTTTTTCCATTCGAAGGTTTAACGCAAATGGCAATAAATAATAAAACTTACTCGAAGGTAAAAATAGTGACTACTAATCATTATTTTACATTATATAATGACTCCCATATTGACAAAGTTTACTACGATATGGATAATGGAATTATTGGGTTTGATGACACTCAAAACAATGAAGAGTTTCGGTTAGTAAGCGAATAAAATACTGTTGGCAAAAAGGTATAAACGCTATAGTGGATTTCATGCTTAACCAAAAGAATTTTTATAAATTTAAGGTCAGTTATAAGCCGAAAAATTATTGCATAAATCTAGCTACTGCGCTTATAATTGTCTGTTAAATTTAAAACTGAGATTTCTGTTTGTCTAGCATATCTAAATACATAGACTCAACCTTAGTTCTTGCCCAAGGTGTACGACGCAAAAATTTTAAGCTTGACTTTACAGAAGGATCATGTGTAAAACAACGTATATTTATGTTGTAGCCTAAATATTCCCAACCATAACGTGCTACCAACTCATTGATAATTTGCTCCAGTTTTACACCATGTAAGGGGTTGTTTGGTTGCGTTGCCATTATTTTGCAAGAGCTTTTATTTTTACGGCTTTTTCAAAATGATCTAATTGATGTGTTTGTATCCACCAAGTGGCAGCTTCCATTAATAATTCTGGGTTATCATTTTTATTAGCGAAAAACGCATAGAAAGACACACCTACTTGTTCCCCCTTTTGTGCTATTTTGGCATTGCAAACATCAATTATTTTGTCTCTTAATTCAGCAGTCATTGTTAACGTCTATTTCTGTTTCGATTTCGGTTTCTATTTCTACCAGCGTTCTTATTATTACCAGAATTGCCAGCTTCATCAGATCGTCTTGAACTTTGCGGCTTTGGCTTGTAAGCTCTTTGCTGATTCCTTCCTCCTCCTTGGCCTTGCTTTTTAGGTGCTGTTGATGCATTTGGGTCAGGCTCAAAACCCTCTAATATGTCCACAGGAATTTTTAATCCCATTAACTTTTCAATGTCTCTTAAATACGTTGTCTCATCGGCACTTACTAATGATATAGCTTCGCCACTTGCTCCTGCTCTACCTGTGCGTCCAATTCGATGTACATAATCTTCTGAAATATTAGGCAATTCAAAGTTTATAACATGTGGCAACAAAGGAATATCCAAACCACGAGCAGCAATATCTGTCGCTACCAAAACCCTAACCGAATTATTTTTAAATCCTGCCAATGCCTTTGTACGTGCTCCCTGACTTTTATTTCCATGAATAGCAGATGCTGTAATGCCAGAGCTTACCATTTTTTTACAAAGTCTATTAGCACCATGTTTGGTTCTTGTGAATACTAATACTTGCTTCCAATTGCCATCAGAAATAAGCTTGATAATTAAATCTGTTTTCTTCTCTTTTGCCACACGATATACTTTTTGTTCTATAGCATCAACCGTAGAGTTCTCAGGAGTAGCTTCTACTAAAACTGGGTGATGTAAAAACTCATTTGCTAAGTTTTTAATCTCTTTGGAGAATGTGGCAGAAAACAATAAATTCTGTCTTCTTGTTGGTATTAAATTAATAATCTTTTTAATATCTTTCAAAAATCCCATATCAAGCATTCTATCGGCTTCATCTAAAACCAGGATTTCAATTTTAGCGAGCGATAATACACCTTGGTTTTGTAAATCCAACAAACGTCCTGGCGTTGCAATAAGTATATCAACACCATTTCTAATGGTTGCAACTTGAGGTTTTTGGTTAACACCTCCAAAAATAACAGCCGAACGAATATCCAGAAACTCGCTATACGCTTTTACATTGTTATGTACTTGCGCAGCTAATTCTCGTGTTGGCGTTAACACTAAAGCACGAATTGGTCGTTTACGTAATTGCTGTCCCTGAGACAACTTTTGAAGTATTGGCAAGGTAAAACCTGCTGTTTTTCCCGTTCCTGTTTGTGCTGATGCTAAAACATCTTTACCTTCTAAAATTAAAGGGATTGCTTTTTGCTGTATTGGTGATGGTGCTGTATAGCCTTGTTTACTAACAGCTTTTAATAAGGCTTCTGATAAGCCCAGAGAGTTAAATGACATATAAGTTTTTGTGCAAATGACATTCTTATTTATAGCGTCATTTTTTTATTAAGCAACAAAGTTAAGTCTAATTTATGCCATGAACTTTGTTTTGTCTGTATTTATTGATAAAAAACATCAAACTTTGTTTATAAATATATTAAACAAGCTTCAAATTTCACATATAATTCTAAGTTCAAATTTCAGTATCTTTGAGCATGAAGCAATTTATACTAGTTTGTTTTGCACTCACACTTTTTGCGTGTAAACCTGCACCTAAGTTTGACCTTGCAAGGTTACAAACTGAAATATCAACTACTGGAAATAGTTGGATAATAAATAATGTTGAAAAATCTTCTGATGCAATCACTAAAGAAGGCATTACCAATTGGCAAGATTTAAACGACACCATAAGAACCTTTTTTTACACTGAAAAAGCAGCAACCATTCCCTTTGGGATCATTGCAAAAGGATCTTCAGAAATAAAGGTTAGTTTTAATGACAAAACTGAGATTATAAAACTTTCCAATTCAGGATTTGACACCATTTATATTGGCAATTATACCAGCTCAGGGAAAGGTTACCAGCATATAGATTTACAAGGGGTTTCAAAAACCACAAATACTTTTGCAGACGTAAAAAGCATTGTTTTTGAACAACCAGAAGACAGTTCTTCGGTAAAATATATAAAAGATGATTTCTATTTTGGCAGACGTGGTCCTTCTACACATTTGGTATTTGAAACGCCAACAAATGATTCAGAGTGGATGTATAGCGAAATTGAAATTGACAACAACCAAGATGTTATTGGCTCGTATTTTATGGCTAATGGTTTTGGTGAAGGCTATTTTGGAATTCAGGTAAATTCTGAGACTGAACGACGTATTCTGTTTTCTATTTGGAGTCCGTTTAAAACAGATGATCCAAATAGCATTCCAGACGACCAAAAAATAAAACTTCTTAAAAAAGGTGAAGGTGTCACCACTGGCGAATTTGGCAACGAAGGTTCTGGTGGACAAAGCTATAAAGTGTTTAATTGGAAAGCGCAAACACGATATGGATTCCTCACAAGAGTTAAACCCAATACTGA
>JAUIGO010000068.1 GCA_030429955.1 Bacteroidia bacterium | reverse complement strand
TCAGAAAGAACAAAAGAGAAGAATAAGATTAAGTTAAGCGATGAGACTTTAATCTCGTGAACTTTGATAATCCCTTCTCTTTTACTACTTAAACTTCGATCAGTTCTGTGAGGTTTTTAGGTAAATGGTCCTTACCATAAAATAGTATGGGTACAGGTAATACAGATGCCATGGCAATCATAAGTAAAAGCAAAAATAGGCGCAAAAAACGTTTAATTTTAATCATAGGTTATTTATAAAATGACACAATGCTTCGTCCAAGGCTTTGGCAAAGTTTGAGTTAAAAAAATAAAGTGATATTAACCTATGAGAGTGTCGTCCTCAGAGCTTGAGGTTTGTAGCGTAGCAATTAAATAATCGGCTTGCTGAGGCTGTTGAAAAGTTCGCTGTTGTTTGTAGTTGGTCGCCAATAAACTTTTGCGTTGCCTTAAAAAACATTTAAAACTAAATATGGAAAAATTGTTACCAAGAATGGTTTCAGATGTTCTTGGTTTAATCTTATAAACATCATGTGCATTTGTGTGGTCAGCACTGTTTGTAATCCAAGATGCATACGCGTTTGCAGTGTTTGGTAAAAAAGTGTCTGCTTGAAAAGTCAAGCAACACACCACAAAGGTGACACTTAAAATAAGAGGCTGAATTCGTTTTAACAACTGCATGTATAAAAATACACTTTTTGGTTTAATTAACAACAGTAAATCTGTACACATAACCTAAAGTTAGTGCAGTAAAATCTGCTTGGCCTAAGTTAGCATTAATATGTGCACCAACAAAAGCGTTGTGTTTTGGCTGTTCGTTGTTGTTGATTAAGTAATATTTTAAACCCAATCGTGAAGACACGGTTTTTTTAAGTTTGTAATAATCGTCAAGTTCACCTAAAACAACGACAGTGTTTTCACCACTCTGATAGGAATATCCTTGATTAAGTTTCCAGTCTATTTTATAAAATGGCTTATGAATATTGAAGCCAATATCAAACTCAAAACCAATATGACCAAGTAAAAGCTCAGAGCTTGCAAACAAACCAAAGTTGGAAGCATTCATAAAAGGATGATCTGCTAATTCAGGATAATCGGAAACGATTAATTCTTCTTCGTTTTTTATGTAATCATAGTAATGTTCATAAAAACGATAGTAAAAACCAGCGCCTAACTTGAAGGTCTTATTGATGATTTTTCCAGCCGAAAAAGCTACTGAATACACTTCTTTTTTATCGTTAAAGACTTCAGAAAGTACATTTTGTCCAACATCAAAACGTGAACTAAAATACCATTGTACTGTTCTAGGTGTTTTTGTTGTGTTTAGTGGTTCATCAGACTTATCATTTTTAGAATAGAGATTTGCCGAAACACTTGCCAAAAAGGAATTAAAACCTTGATTAGGCAATCGTGTATGACCATTACTGCTGTGATTGTAGCCTAAACCAACTTTCCAATCAAGTTTATCGTCTGTAAAGACATCATAATACATAAAGGCTCTGAAACTCCAATTTAGATGAGTTGTTATGGCTTGGTTGAATGGATTATTAACTTCGTCATACAAAGTGTTCATATAAGAAACACCAATTCCTGAATGTAAGTTCCAACGCTTAAAAATTTTAAACTCAGCAAAAGACATTAAAGAAAATGATTGCCCAAGTTTTTCTGAATTACCATAATCTGTAACGCCAAAACTAATGCCTGTTTTTGGGTAATTGAGTTGTTTAGCCCATTCGTTCTTGTTGGATTGGTTTTGCCAACCAAAATTTAAGAACAAACGACTTTGTAAGCCTCTATCTGGAAAACCAGAATTGGCTTCAGTGGTAAAACCAAGCACAAATTCAGGATTAAAGTAAAACGATGTGTTTACGGTTTGTTCTTCATTTTGTGCAAACATTGATGAGGCTATTGCAAAACAAATAGCAGCAACGACGAGTTTCATTTAGTTTTTATTGTTAAACGATTTATCTGGATAAGCTGGTGGTTGAGGTACAGCTCGAGGATCTTTTTTAATGAGATCTTCCAAGAATTTAATGGCAGCGTCAAGCTGAGCATCGTTTCCATTATATGTAGCATGAGGTAAATTATCGACTACTATATCTGGCTCAAATCCGTGACCTTCAATTCGCCAAACACCTTCACCATAAACACCAGACATTGGAGCTCTTGCCAAACCACCATCTGTTAAGCGATTAACACTGCTCAGCCAAATTTCGCCTCCCCAAGTTCTGGTTCCAATGGTTGTGCCAAGGCCAAGTTGTTTGAAGCCATCAGCAAAAGCTTCTCCATCAGATGCTGTATTTTCGTTTACTAAAACAACTATATGACCTCTAAAGGCGTAAGGCATATTCCAATATGGTTTTCCTGATCTGCTTTTCCAGTACATCCAAGCTTGTCTCAGTAACTTTTCAAGAATAAAACTATCAATATTACCACCATTGTTGTTACGAACATCTACTATTAATCCTGGTCTGTCAAACACAGGATAGAACTCCCTGTACCATTGGTTAATATCATTGGTTCCCATTGCACGTAAGTGTACGTAACCAATTTTGTTACTACTTTCTTTTTCTACTTTTAAGCGTCTTGAGTATTCCCAATCACTATAACGCAAACCATACATGTTACCTATTGGAGTAACAATAACGTCCTTAGTGGTTGTGCCTCGCTTTAAACTTAAACGCACTTGTTTGCCAACTTGATTTCTAATGAGTTCGCCAATATCTAAGGCTTCTAAAGCAGCTTTTCCGTTAACACTCGTGATAATATCACCAACTCTAACATCTAAATAAGGATCGTCTAAAGGCGATTTTTCATCTGGATAATCTGGATCTGTTTTATAAATGTAATCTATTTTATAACCACCATTGGCATCGTCTCTAATCACTCGAGCACCTAAATTGGCCACAGGAATATTGCTATTATCACTGCTTGTGTCACCGCCTCTGACGCTGGTGTGTAAGGCTGCAAGTTCGCCAACAAAACGTCCAATTAAATCTGATAACTCTACACGAGTTGTAATACGATCTACCAATGGATAGTACTTGTCGTGCATGGCTTTCCAATTGACACCATGCATGTTTTTGTCATAAAAGTAATCACGTTCCATTCGCCAAGCATCTGTAAATAATTGTTGCCAATCTTCTTTTGGCGAAATTGCAAATTTCCAATCTTTAAGATTGAGGGCATCACCAAGATCTGCTTTTCCAGTGCCTGCACTAACCATGTAGTAATTGCTGCCTTTTCTAATTAAAAGTTTTTCACCATTGGTTGTAAGTTCAAAACTTCTGATGCCTTCAACAACTGCGGTTACTTTAGGTTTTTCATTGGTAATTTTAACAACAGATAAATCTGTTGATCTATTAATTCCTGTACTGCTACTTGCAAAATAAATGGCATTTTTTGTAACTGCTAATCCGTTGTAATTTCCTGCTGGAATAGGGACTTCAGCAATACTCTCAATAATACCATCTTTATCAACGTTTACCGAAATCGTTTCATCATCTTTTTTGTCTTTAGGTGAAGTGTACAGTTCGTCATTTTCCCTAAAAGGTGAGCGTGTTCCTTTTTGTAAAGCGATATGATATAGCTTCTCACTTGCATCAAAATAAGGTTCTGGTTGGCGAGTTCCCCAAGGACTACCAACTATGGTTGTAAAACTTCTATCTGATAAAAAGTAAATGAATTTTCCATCAGGACTCCACTTTGGACTCGTGCTATTGGCTCTATCTGTAGTAATTGGAAAGGTGTCGCCATTATCAATACCATGCACAAATATCTGTGCCATGGTGTTATTAGCTACTTGAACAAAAGCAAGCCATTTACTGTCTGGCGACCATGAAAAGGAGTAAATGCCTTCTTCGTTATTTGATATTTTTTTACTGACTCCAGTGGCAATATTTAAAATGAACATATTGTTTTCAAGGTCATCATAAGCCAGCCATTTGCCATCAGGAGAAGGAATTCCAGCATGACGTAAAACGGTTCCATCTTTGGTAATGTTTTTTTGAGAACCAATACCATTTGCTGGTAAACTAATAAATTCAAATTCACCACTTTCATCAGATAAGGCGTAAAGCTGTTTTCCATCGGATGAAAACACAGCGTCGTTTAAACGCACATTGTTTTTATGGGGAAATTCTATAAATCTACCAGATTCAACTGGAGCAACAAACACACGACCTCGAGCAGTAATTGCAACGCGACTTCCATCTTTATCTGGATGAACAGAGGAAATGTATTCCGTTGGATTTTCAACCCATTTTTCTCTTCTGTGATCTAAATCTGATGCAATGCGAATGTTGATTTTTTCGTTAGAACCAGAATTAACATCATATTTCCAAATATCAGCTCCTAATTTATAGACAATGACTCCGTTGTTTGAAATGGAGGACTCTCTAGCGTCAAATCCGACATGTTTGGTGTGTTGTTGTAAGTCGTTTCCATTTTCATCAATGGACCAAATATTCATAATACCATCTCTAGCAGTCAAAAAGTAAACGCGATTATTGTACCACATTGGATGGTGACTTTCGCCATTAAAACCATTGGTTATTCTAACTGCTTCTGAACTTCCATTGGTGAACTTCCAGATTTGTCTGGCTGTACCACCTTGATAACGCTTAGTCACGTTTCCATGAAACGAAGGACGAACAAAATAAACCGTGTTGCCAGAAGCATCATAAGAAGCTTCACTTGCTTGAAATAAAGGCACATGTTTTTTTTGTTTTTTTTGTGTATTTATAAGAACTAACTGTCTTTGAGGAAGTGTTGAATAAGCTCTCGTATCATACACTATGTTGCCATCTGGAGTCCATCCATTGGCTACGGAAAAGTCACTTTCATAAGTCCATCGTGTTGGCAATCCGCCAGTAATTGGCATGGTATAGATTTCAGATGGACCTTCATAACTTGCTGTAAAAGCTATGGTTTTTCCGTCAGGAGAAATTTTTGGATACATTTCTTCTTCTTTGTGTGTGGTGAGCCTTTGTGCTAATCCACCTGAAAGCGGAACGGTCCACAAATCACCTTCAGCAGAAAAAACAAGTGTATTGTTATGTGCTGTTGGATAGTTGTAATAGCCTTCAAAGCCTTGACTGAAAGCTGAAAAACTAACTAAAAAGAATAAAATAAAAGTGATTTTGGGAACGAAAAACAATTTTTTTACGAGCATGATGATACCTTGATTAGATTGATTAAAAAGAAAGGAAGTTTAAGGTATCGTTTCGAGCATTGCTAAGTTAACCCAATTTTGCAATAAAGCAAACTGTTAAAAATGAACTCTAAAACTGAAATTTGGTGTAATGCCTAGCGATTCTAATTCAACTTTATTAGTGCTTTCAGAATCGTTAATGGTGTAGTAAGTATTAATGATGTTTTTGTTATTGGTCACATTCCATAATGAAAAGCCAGTTGATGCATTAATGGTTTTGCTTAGTTTAAAATTATAAATAGCAGAAAGATCAGCTCTTAAGTAATAGCTTATATTTTCTTCGTTTGGTAAACCATAATTAATAAAGTTGCCAGAAACTGGATTGTTAGCATTTGGTTCTGTAAAAGGTTTTCCTGATCTCCAGTTAATACCAACTGCAAGCTTCAGTTTGTTATAAGTTAAGCTACTACCAAATTTTATAGAATGCCTAATGTCAACATTGTTTGGAAACTCGTTTCCGAAATTTAAATCCTCAAAGGTGTAGTCGTTTTTACTTAAAGAATAACTGAGCCAGGAACTTAGGTTTGCTATTTGTTTGTTGACTAAAAAGTCTATGCCTTTAATACGATAGCTTCCAATAGCGTTTATAAATTGATACTGATTTTGAAAACCTTGACTTCGTGTGGTAATACCATCAACTTCTTTAATATAGGCTTCAGCACTGATGAGAAGTTTGTTCTTGTTGTAATGTAGTCCAGCCGAAAATTGCTTGCTTTTAATAATTGGAATATCATCATTGTTTGAAACGACCCAACGACGTTTTTCAACACCTAAAAAATCATTTTGCAAATCAATTATTTGAGAGGTTGTTTGACTTTTTAATTCGCCTAATAATTCTATTCTAAAATTTGATAAAAACCGTTGACTAAAACTAAATCTAGGTTCAAAGTAAGTCTCTGAAAACTTTTCAATATAATTGGTGCGAAGACCGATTCGTGCATTTGTTTGTTTGGATTGTGAGCTAAAACCAACTTCATTAAAAATAGAATGTGTTCTAAGAACTTCTTTGACCAATCGTCTAAACACAGGATTATTAACATCTTCTAGGTTACTTACTCCAACTTCTGAAAATTGATATCCACCAAAATAATTTATGGTTTCATCAGGTTTGTAAGTAGCATGAAGTTTTAAACCAGTATCAAGCACTTCATTTTCTTGAATTAAGCGTTGATTGTTGCTTATATCAAAATTGGTAGCATCTAAATCATAATTTGATAAGGAGAATTGTGCAGAGGTAGTCACCTTATTGCTCCAAATGCGATTATAAGTGACTCCTAAAGCCAGATTGCGTTGGGTTAGTTTGCTGTTTAAAATTTCGTCAACATCATTTGCTGTGGCTTTTTCATCATAGTTTAAGTCGTTATAAATGTTAAGTGCGTTGACACGAATGTTGTCTTTTTCGGAAATATCGTAAAGAAATTTGGCAGACACATCATAAAAATAAAAGCGTTCATTTTGCGAAATGGTATTGGAATTGGTCAAGTCTGTATCTTGAAAAATACGCTTAAAATATTCATCATAAGTAGGTGTGGTAAACAAATCTGTAAGAGAACGTCTTGCTGATAGTTGCATTCCCATTTTAGAATTGATATCACCTTTGTAATAAGCATCAGCATTCATTAAGTTTACTCCAATTCCAGCATTATCATCAAGCTCAATTTGATTGGACGAACGCATGTCAATGACGCTTGAAACGCCATCACCATAAGCAGCACTTGACCCATTTTTAGATACGATGACATCTTTGGTGAGATAAGGATTAAAGGCAGAAATGAGTCCAAAAAAATGTCCAGATTGATACATTTTGATACCATCCCAAAGGATGAGGTTTTGGTCGTTTGTTCCTCCTCTTACGTTTAAGTTTGAAATACGCTCATCTGAACTTTGAATGGCAGGAAGCGCTTGTATGGTTTGTAATACATCAGGTTCAATCAGTCCAGGTAAAATGCCAAAACCTTGAGGCTTAATTTGTGTAGTACCATTGGTTTTTAAAGTGATGCCTCTGGTTAAATAGTTGGACACAGTGACTTCTTCAAGCAATTGCATAGACATACTATCATTCAGGGCATTTAATCTAATGACTACTGATGATTCATTTAATAAAGTAAATTCTAAACCTGTTTGCTCTTCTAAGTACCACAACACTTCTGATAAAGTTAGATTGTTTGGAGGAGCGTGTAGTTGTTTGCCACGAATGTTTTCGTCTGCAAAAGAAAAGGTGATCTCATATTGAGATTCAACAATTTTTAAAATTGACGCAAGTGACTGTGTTTCTTTTTGTATGGTTTGTGCATGGAAACTGAAACTGCCTAAAAAGAAAACGAAAAAAGTAATGTAAACAAGTGTGACTTTATTCACTTATCAATACAATTGTTGATGGGTCTTTTTTACTAAACTTAATGTTTAAAGGTAAAGTTATAGATTTTAAAGCAAGTTCCATATTGTCATGCACAAAACTTCCAGTATAAACTTGCTTTGTATCTATTTGCTGAGACTCTACTGTAATGTTGTATTGCCTTTCAAATTCATTAAGCACGTAGCTTAAAGGCATACTTTTAAAATAACTTTGGTTATTTATCCAAGACGGATTTTTTGTGTTTTCTTTTTCGGTTGCAATAATTTTCCCATCAAGTAATAAAAAAGAGTCTCCTGGTTTTAAAATTGTATTCGTCGTATTGAAATTTACACTAACTGAGCCTTCATAACAAACCACTTCAAATAAGTTATCGCGATATTTTACATTGAATTGTGTTCCTAAAACAGAGACAATGCCACTAGGTGTTTCAACATCAAATATGGCACCTTTAGCAACTTTAAAATAAGCTTCGCCATTAAGTTTTACTGTTCGTTTTGATTGCCATTGTTTCTTGTTGAATGAAATATCAGTCAAAGCATTAATAGTAACTGTTGAAGCGTCTGGCAATTCAATGGAAGTTTTCTCAGCTATTGTGGTTGAAATATTGGTATCAAGGGTTGTTGTGTAATAATAAAGACTGAAACCAATGACAAAGATGGCTGCAATACGAAGTAATTGTTTAGACCAATTTATGGCTGGTTTCGCTTGAGAAGCAGCAATGGTTTGCTTGATGCTTGCAAAAACTTCTGAAGTATCATATTCAGGAGCTTTAAAAGCTTTCATGCTATGAGATAATTTATTGAGTTCTTGGGCATCATCCAAGGCATTAAATGCCTTTAATTCCTCAGAACTAAGGTCGTTATCTAACCATTTTTTTATTAATTCTTCTCGATTCATTCTTTAATTATTCAACTATATAACAAACCATGTTTAAAAACTCCTACCTTGAAAATTAATTCTTTAAAATTTTTATTTTGAAGTTTCCATTTAATTGTCATTCCTGCGAAGGCAGGAATCTATATGCCATCAATATCTTCCCTCAATTTTTTTAAAGCACCATAAATCCGTTTTTCAACTGCTTTTTGCGAAATGCCTAAAAGCTCTGCAATATCCTTATGTTTTTTCCCTTCAACACGATTTAACATAAAAGCAGTTCGTTGTGCTTCAGATAAATTAGCGAGTGCTTTTTGTAATTTCTGCATATACTCATCACCTTCCATAATAAATTGAGGTGTTTCGTTGGTGTAATGTTTTGGTTTTTGTTGCTGATACTTTAAAACCACCTTCTTATGAGCCGTAAGGTTTAAGGTTAAATTGTTAGCCACAGTAAATAGAAAAGACTTGGCTTTTGAAGGTGTAACCTTTCCGCAATTTTCCCAGAGTTTGATAAAAGCATCCTGAACTTGATCCTTTGGGTTATAGGCTTCGCCAAACTTGTAATATAAAAAGTCGTGAAGATCTTTCGAGTATTTTTCAAATATCGATGCAAACAGAGTTTCGTTGCAAATATTCTCGTTTAAATCTTTTGCCATTTATAGTAGTTTGGAATAGTAAAAGTAAAAAAAAGAAATTTAGAGGTAGGAGTTTTTACGAATTACTTGTTTTATAGCAAATACGTTTAACAAAAACCAAATCGCTATGAATTTCAAGTTCAATTATTTATTAATCCTAGCCTTTTTTGCCCTCTTAAGTTTTAATTCATGTCAAGACGAAGTTCTTGAAGTCACAGAGACAGATGAAGAAACACTTATTGCCCCAAATTCTACTTTGGCAAATCTAATGCAGTATACTGTAACAAATGATGGCTCTGTAGACAATATCCTGGATGACTCAAATTGTTTTTCTGTGAACTTGCCTGTAACAATCATTGTTAATGATATTACTGTTACAATAAATACCCTAGAAGATCTTGAGTTGATTGAAGACATTTTTGATGAGTTTGATTCTGACGATGATGTTTTGGAATTCTTATTCCCAATAACAATCATTTTGAATGATTACGAAACAATTGTAATTGAAAACGAAGATCAGCTAGAAACATTTATTGAAACTTGTGACAATGATGATGATGACGTTATTGAATGTATCGATTTTCAGTATCCAATTTCCTTTTCAATTTATAACACCGATTTTCAAATTATAGATACTGTTGTTATTGAAAGTGACGAGCAGTTATATGAGTTTTTAGAAAATCTTCAAAATGAAAATGATGAAGCTGTACTTGCAAGTTTAAACTTTCCAGTAACCATGGTTTATGCTAACGGAAATACAGTTGAAGTAAACAATAACGCGGAATTGCAAGCAGCTATTCAAGAAGCAGGAGATGATTGTGATGATGATGACGAAGAGGACGATTGTACCGAAGAAGAAGTTGATGCTTATTTAACAGAATGCCATTGGAATATTGTAAACTTTAATGGTGATGATAACTTCATTGATAAAGATATCTATTTCTATAACAATGGATCATTAGAAATTTACTCAGAAAACAATGTGATTGCTACAGGAAACTGGAGTACTTCAACATCTAATCAAGTTGTTGTATTAACCTTGTCAGAATTAACTATGTTTGATGGAGATCTTGGAGGAGAATGGTACGTGTATGACTGTGATGATGATCGTTTTAAATTTACAAGAGCACCTGGAGCCATTGAGTCTTACATAATCATTGAAAGAGAGTGTAATGATGAATCAGATTGCAGTGTTGCCGAAATTCAAGAAGAATTAAAAGAATGCAAGTGGTATTTAGGGACAGATCTAGTTAATGGTAATGGTCCATTAATGTTTACCGAAGATGGCGTTAAGTTTAACGGAAACATCATTGGAGGTTGGAATTTAGCACTAATTGAAGGTCATATCTATTTAACATTGGATCTTTCTGGAGATTATATGGATATTTCTAAAGATTGGAAACTTGTTGAATGTGATGACGACGATAGATTAGAGTTTATAAGTGGAGAATATACACTTGTGTTAGAACAAGAGTGCCCTTCAGATAATGGATGTACAGAAGAAGAATTAGATTCTTACTTAATGGAATTTGAGTGTTATTGGGTAGCAGTTTCAATTGATGGTAGTAATGCCTTTGATGATTTTGCAATTCAATTTAACGAAAATCAAGATTTATTGATTGAAGGAGGAGGCGCTAACTACTTTGGGACGTGGTCTACATCTGGAAACCTAAATGATGGTGTAATTCTTGAAATAAGTCAGCTAGAAAATAATTTCTCAGTCTTTAATGGCCAATGGTTAGTTGTAGAATGTGGTCCAGAAAGGATTGTATTGGTTGATGGAGATAATGAAATAGTAATTGAAAGAGAATGTCCATAACTTAAATATTAAATTTCGTATAGTCGTTTTAAGTTAGTTATTTAATTATTTAGGGAAAAGGCTGCCAATTTATTTGGCAGCCTTTTTATTTAAGTTTATTTTATACTTACGGAACTTCAATAATAAGCTTCAAATTATTAAATTTGCAACTCTTTAAATCAGAAGTAAGACTATGTTTGATAATTTAAGCGATAAGCTAGATAAAGCACTCCACGTATTAAAAGGTCATGGAAGTATAACCGAAGTCAATGTTGCCGAAACATTAAAAGAAGTGCGTCGAGCACTTTTGGATGCCGATGTTAACTTTAAAATAGCCAAAGAATTTACCACTAAAGTAAAAGAAAAGGCACTAGGCCAAAACGTACTTACCAATTTACAACCAGGACAACTCATGGTTAAAATTGTTAAGGATGAATTGACCGAATTAATGGGAGGCGATGCTGCAGGAATTAATTTATCAAGCACACCTTCTATTATATTGATGTCTGGTCTACAAGGTTCTGGTAAAACCACCTTTTCTGGAAAACTAGCCAATTATCTTAAAAACAAAAAAACAAAGAAACCTTTATTAGTAGCTTGTGATGTATATCGTCCTGCTGCAATTGATCAGTTACATATAGTAGGTGAACAAATCAATGTTGAGGTTTTTAGTGATCGAGGAAACAATGATCCAGTTGCCATTGCACAAGCTGGTATTGCGCATGCAAAAGCTAATGGATTTAATGTGGTTATTATAGATACTGCAGGTCGTTTGGCAGTTGATGAGGTGATGATGAATGAAATCTCAAACATTCATAAAGCAATCCAACCACAAGAAACCTTATTTGTTGTAGATTCTATGACAGGTCAAGATGCGGTTAACACGGCAAAAGCATTCAATGATGTGCTTAATTTTGATGGTGTTATCCTTACAAAATTAGATGGTGATACTCGTGGTGGAGCTGCCATTTCCATTAAATCTGTAGTCAATAAACCAATCAAGTTTATTGGTACAGGAGAAAAAATGGAAGCCATTGATGTGTTTTATCCATCTCGTATGGCAGATCGTATTCTAGGAATGGGAGATGTTGTATCATTGGTTGAAAGAGCTCAAGAGCAGTTTGACGAGGAAGAAGCACGTAAGATTCAAAAAAAGATAGCCAAAAATCAATTCGGTTTTGATGATTTCCTAAAGCAAATTCAGCAAGTAAAGAAAATGGGAAACATGAAAGACCTTATGGGAATGATTCCAGGTGTTGGTAAAATGATGAAAAATATTGATATTGACGATGACGCATTCAAACATATTGAAGCCATGATTCATTCAATGACACCAGAAGAACGCACAAAACCAGCCTTGTTAAACGCAAGCCGAAAAAAACGAATCAGTAAAGGCTCAGGAACCTCAGTACAAGAAGTAAATCAGTTACTTAAACAATTTGATCAAATGAGTAAAATGATGAAGATGATGCAAGGAGGTGGCGGAAAGAAAATGATGCAAATGATGAAAAATATGCCAAGATAAACTAACTAAATCCAATATTTCATGACTATTTTAGACGGAAAAAAAATCAGCAATGACATTAAAGATGAAATTGCCGAAGAAGTAAAAAAAATGAAAGCTAAAGGTGAAAAAGTACCGCATTTAGCAGCTATAATTGTCGGAAATGATGGAGCAAGTTTAACTTATGTTGGAAGTAAAGTAAGAGCTTGTGAACGTGTAGGTTTTGAATCTACACTCATTCAATTATCAAATACTACGAGCGAAGTAGAATTACTTGATACCATTGAGGAGTTAAACAATAATGATGATATTGATGGTTTTATAGTACAATTACCATTACCAGAACAAATTGATGAACAAAACATACTATTGGCTGTCGATCCAAATAAAGATGTAGATGGTTTTCATCCTATGAATTTTGGACGTATGGCTTTAGATATGTCTACCTTTATTCCAGCAACACCTTTCGGAATTTTGGAACTTTTAGATAGATACAAAGTAGAGACTAGCGGTAAGCATACGGTTGTCATTGGTCGTTCGCATATTGTAGGAAGACCTATGAGTATTTTAATGGGACGCAAAGGGTTTCCGGGAAATTCAACTGTTACCTTAACGCATAGCAGAACTAAAAACATTGAAGAAATCACAAAACAAGCAGACATCATTATCACAGCTTTAGGAAAACCAGAGTTTTTAAAGGCAGACATGATCAAAGAAGGTGTTGTAGTGATTGATGTTGGCATTACCAGAGTTCCAGATGCTACAAAGCAAAGAGGCTACAGAATAACAGGTGATGTAGACTTTGAAAATGTAAGTAAGAAAGCAAGTTTTATAACGCCTGTTCCAGGAGGTGTTGGTCCAATGACTATTGCTATGCTTTTGAAAAACACATTGTTAGCAAGAGAACGACATTCTAAAAAGTAAGATAAAGACTACATTAATATTCAGTTTAACTAGTTTATATAGTAATTAACAGAAAAGATATTGTTGCTTCAGTTTTTTTATTAAATTCGATGGTTGTTAAGTAAATCTCTCCTCTATTTTACTTATAAATTTCATAAATTAATAGCACTTATTGGTTGATTAATAGCATAATGTCAGCCACAATTCTATACTAACCATGTAGCTACTTAATGTTTGGTTTTAACTAAAATCAAAACATTATGAACAATTTTACTATTAATTTAGGTCAAAGAGTATTAAATTTTTGGTCTGATTTATTTTTGAACAATCTGTTCAAAAAGCAGCTACTGCTATTTTGGACTTTCTTATTATTATTTGGTGTAAATAGTGCTTTTGCACAGACTACAGGAAATTGTACACCAGATAATAATCCAGCCTTTCCAACAGAATGTGATTTTTGTGTTATTGTTGTTTTAGATGAGTCTGGCTCAACAAGTAATATTGCAACACAAGTAAAAAATGCAATGATTTCTTTTGCTACAGCACTTAATGACCCATGTTTAGACGTCAATATGGCGATTGTAGAATATGGTTCCCAAGCAAGAATAGCAAATATTGGTGGTACAGCAGGATTTCGTAATGTAAATACTGATTTTGTAAATGACTTAACTCCTTATTTTGATGGAGGTGGTAATAGCGCTAGTACATATAACTCTTCAGGAGGCACAAACTGGGATCAAGGTCTCCAAGTTGCAAAAACGCTCTCAGACGGTCAAACAACATGTGCAAATCCATATATCGTAATGTTTACTGATGGTAACCCAACATATTATGGAACTGGACCTAGCGGTCCTGGTAATTCAACAACCACAGCTGTATTAGAAGCAGCTTGTAATTCTGCGAATACACTAAAAAATGATGGCAGCAGAATTTTTACAGTAGCTTTGCCAAATCCTTCAGTAGTTGTAAGTAATGTTCAGGCAATAACAGATGGAGGAACTAGCCTTGAATACGTTAGTGGTACTCCAGGAGCTGGCCAAACAAATAACATTAGATTAGCTGATTATTTAATTACAACTTCAGCAAATGTTGGTACGGCCTTTGCAGCATTAGCAGCTGGTATTGCAGCACCAACAATTTCAACAACTGCAGTTAGTACTGATTTTACAGAATGCAATCCAACGATTCCAGTACCTAGTTTCACTGTAAACCACGATTGCCAAAATAATGCAACACCAACCGTCGATATAGCGACTACTAATAATGGTTGCGATTATACAAGAACTTATACTGCAAGTTATGAGCATGTTGGACCATGCCCAGCTGTAGCTGAAGATGTTGTTATTACATATACTTGGTTTCAAGATGCTGAAACTCCTATAATAACAAATTGTCCAACGGAAACTATTGACTTAGGAGTTGATCCACAAAGTTTACCAACAGAAGCAAGTGTAGAAGCTTTTATAACTGCTACTGATGATTGTGGTATAAAAAGTAAAGTTGCAACAGCTGGTAGTATACAAACAAGTAATTGTGTAAGTACACAAACATTTAGTGTTTTGGTTACAGATAATTGTGATAAAACAGTTAGTTGTAATGTGACTTATTCATGGTCATTGTCTTTGCCAACAGCCAGTGCAACAGGAACAGATGTTGCGTGCGCAAGTGATGGTGTTCAGGCCAACGATGGAACAATAGACTTAACAGTTTCAGGCGGAGTAGCCCCATTAAGTTATGCTTGGTCAAACGGAGCGACGACAGAAGATCTAAGCGGTCTAGCAGCAGGTACATATAACGTAACGGTAACAGATGCCAATGGATGTACAGCGACAGCGAGCTATACGGTAAATGCAGCAGCAGATTTCACGGCCAGTGCAACAGGAACAGATGTTGCGTGCGCAAGTGATGGTGTTCAGGCCAACGATGGAACAATAGACTTAACAGTTTCAGGCGGAGTAGCCCCATTAAGTTATGCTTGGTCAAACGGAGCAACGA
>JAUIGO010000108.1 GCA_030429955.1 Bacteroidia bacterium | reverse complement strand
CGAAAATCTTTATGTCTGTGAACTAGATTCATCAATAAAATCTGCATTAAACAGTTTCACAAAAGGCTGTGATATCGTCATTTTTATGAATCCTTCTGAAATATAACAACTTAAAATTGGAAGACTATTGAAAGCTAAAACCAACCAAAAATGAATCTAAAACAATCCCTTTTTATTGCAATTGCCTTAAGCATTATTGCAGTAACCTCATGGGAACTCTATTGGAGATCTCAAGGTAAAACCCCAGATTTAGATGACAATAAAGACCTTTGGGCTGTACAAAGAGCTAAAGTAGACAAACTAACTAACGATGATGTTGTGCTTACAGGATCATCTCGCGTTTTATTTGATATTCAGCTTAATGAATGGGAAGCCGAAACTGGAGTAAGACCCATACAATTAGCAAGTGCTGGTACATCTCCTCTTCCTATTTTTCATGACATTGTAAATAACACAGATTTTAAAGGCACTGTTGTAGTTGGTGTAACTCCTGGATTATTCTTTTCAACAACTTACCCACAAGCTGGACCTTGGAAACGAGCACAAGCTAGAGTTGACTATTTCAAAGACCGAACTTATGCGCAACGCTTAAACCATTGGTTTTCTTTACCACTTCAAAAAAACTTAGCATTAGTATCAACAAGTGAAGAAGGATGGTCAGACGATATTGATTTAAAATCTTTATTAAACAACTTTAATTCAGGAAACAGAACAGGCAAACCTCAATATCCTCCTTTTGAGGCTTTTTCATATATGGATGAGGACAGAAATAATGTGATGAGTGAAAAAACTGCTACTGATACCGCATTTGCAAATACCATAATTGCAGCTTGGAAATTTGTAATAATGGGTAACAACAATCCACCTGACGTAGAAGCAACAACTAATTTTTTTGTTGCAGATGCTAAGAAATTTATAGAACGAGGTGGGAATTTAATTTTATTGAGATGTCCATCCAGTGGCTGGATAAAAGAAGGCGAAGACAAGTTTTTGTCGCGTGCAGACCTTTGGGAGCCTCTTGTTAAAGCTACAAATGCAAAAGCGTATTATTATGAGGACTACGACCAGTTTAAAAACCTAAAATGCACTGAATTATCTCATTTATCGGCAGACGATGCTCGATTTTTCACAACCGAATTAGTGAAAATCATGAAAGCTGAAGGAGCTTTATTTAACTCTAAAACCAACTAACTATGTTATTCAACTCATTAAGTTTCATTGTGTTTTTAACTGTGGTTTTAGCACTTTATTATTTAAAACTATTCAATTGGGCTGGTAAAAAAAGAATGCTTCTTCTTGCTAGCTATGTTTTTTATGGTCTATGGAATCCTCCTTTGGTCATACTGCTATGGATATCAACTATTGTAGATTGGACAGCAGGAAAAAAACTAGCTATTGAAGAGAATCAAAAGAAAAGAAAAATGTGGCTATTACTAAGCATGACTGTAAATTTAGGGTTTCTTGCATTTTTTAAATACGGTAATTTTTTACTAGAAAATTTCACTTCGATTATCAATACTATTGGCATTGAATATCAAGCTCTACCAATGGATATTATTTTACCAATGGGTATTTCGTTTTATACGTTTCAAACCATGTCTTATACCATTGATATGTATTATAAAAAGATTGAACCTGCAAGAACATTTCTAGACTTTGCTTTATATGTTACTTTTTTTCCACAATTAGTAGCAGGACCTATTGTTAGAGCTAAAGATTTAATCACTCAATTTTATGAAGAAAAAAAGGCTACTACAAACCAGTTTATTTGGGGTACTTTTTTGTTGACAATTGGTTTATTTCAAAAGGTAGTATTAGCAGACACCTTATTAGCCGACACTTCTGATGAAATATTTAGTTCAAAAGCAATTCTAAACACTTTAGATGCATGGACTGGTACTTTGGCTTTCTCTGGTCAAATTTTCTTTGATTTTGCAGGATACTCAACTTGTGCTATAGGTATTGCATTAATGCTTGGTATCGTTTTACCAGATAATTTTAGGTATCCTTACGCTTCTATTGGTTTTTCTGAGCTATGGAAACGTTGGCACATTTCATTATCAAGTTGGTTAAGAGATTATTTATACATTCCTTTAGGTGGTAATAGACATGGTGTTACAAGAATGTACGTAGCCTTAATGTTAACTATGCTGTTAGGTGGTTTATGGCATGGAGCTGCTTGGACCTTTGTAGTTTGGGGAGCATTACATGGAATTTATCTTGTTGTAGAACGCTTACTTAAAAACAATATACATATTAAAATCAATAAGTACAATGGTGTTTTTTTAGCACTACTAACCTACACGCTTGTTAACTTTACTTGGGTGTTTTTTAGAGCCAGAGAGTTTTCAACTGCTAAAAACATGATAACCTCAATGCTGTTTATGAATAATGATGGTGAAAAGATTTTACAAAGTTTCGATATCATCAAGGTTTTTTCTCTCATTACCTTGCTATTTATATGTCATTGGATGATGAGAAATACTTCAATGAAAGAGGTTTCATTAAAAACCAAACCTTGGGTTTTAGGATTGGTTTGGGCTATTATGTTTTTCCTTATCGTTATTGCACAAGGTAGTGGAGAGCAGTTTATTTATTTTCAATTTTAAAAAGTAGTATCTTTAAGTCAAAACCCAAAGTCTTATAATTAACAGTACTAATTATAATACTTATGTGAAAAATGCAACAATTACGCGTTCATTCGTTTTACTTTGAAAACAACAATTTACTTTTAATTAAATTAAATCTATGATAAAAAAAGATGAAGGCTTAAAACGCTCCATTGGTGTTTTTGGGTTATCTGCCAATATAATGAACATTATGATTGGAGCTGGAATTTTTGCTCTTCCTGCTGTAATTG
>JAUIGO010000004.1 GCA_030429955.1 Bacteroidia bacterium | reverse complement strand
TTTTTTGTTAGTTCATCCACTTTCAGACGGAAAAGGAAGAATTCACAGGTATTTAATCCATGACATATTAATTTGGATGGGCTACACCAAAAGAGATATGATATTTCCTGTTTCATCAGCAATTTTAAATCGAATTGGCGATTACCAGAAAATTCTTGAAACTTATTCATTAGAAAGAGTGGATTTAATAGAATGGGAGCCAACACAGAATCACAATGTCCATATCCTTAATGAAACGATTGATCTTTACCGCTATTATGATCTAACAATTCAGGCAGAATTTTTGTACGAATTTGTCAAAGAAACCATTGAGAAAATAATACCAGATGAACTTGACTATTTAGAAAAATATGATCGCATGACCGAGGTAATAAATTCAACCGTATCTCTTCCAAATACCAAAGTTGACTTGTTAATGGTTTAGCCCCTATAAAACAACGGTAAACTTTCCAATAAAAAAAAGCAAAACAAATTCGATGATTTAAGCAAAGAAGAAATGAAACATATCGAAAAATTATATACCGAAATATTTCAAATCAAATAATGTACATGGCCAGTCCCTGCACATTTAACCCGTTTATTATTTGGTAATAAAATTTATATTTTAAGTTGCTGTTTTTCAAACACTTAAATTAACTACAACAGGATTGGGAACCCAAAAATATATCTTCAAAAATTAACTTTTGGTGGATACGATCACTGAAAGTTTGGTTTGAAAGGCTTTATGTTTATATTATCTGTAATAGCCAAAACTTAACCTAACATATTAACTGTACACAGGTTAAGAAAAATAACTTGGGGCCGCCAATGAATCACTTAAGAGATGCGCCACAGTAAGTCCTTTTACGCTTCGCAGTATATGGCTACGCAATCATTTGCAAACCTTTCAAAAGCGGTTAAAAGCATTAGAAGCTAATTCTAATTAAGGGTGTAATTTACTTCTTTTTATCTGGTGGAATTAAATCCTGTTGTTTTTTCATTGCTTCTCCAATTTGATTAGATGCCGTAAATGAAGCCACCATATTATTTAACATATCGCTGCCGGCCTGCGGAGAGTTTGGTAACAAAATAAGGTTGCTATTGGTAGATTCTCCAATAGAATGTAACGTATCATAATGCTGTGTAACCACAATTAAAGCAGAAGCTTCTTGGGAGTTAATCCCTACTTTATTTAGTACTTCTACAGACTCTTCTAACCCTCTGGCAATTTCCCTTCTTTGATCTGCAATTCCCTGACCCTGGAGGCGCTTACTTTCCGCTTCGGCTTTTGCTTTTTCTACAATAAGAATACGGGCTGCGTCACCTTCAAATTGCGCTGCTATTTTTTCACGTTCTGAGGCATTAATCCTATTCATTGCTTCTTTTACTTGTGCATCAGGATCAATATCTGTTACTAAGGTTTTAATAATATCAAAACCATAATCAGACATCGCATCATTTAATTCAGCTTTAACAGCTAAGGCAATATCGTCTTTTTTTACAAAGACATCATCAAGCTTCATTTTTGGAACTTCGGCACGAACCACATCAAATACATAAGAAGTAATTTGATCATGCGGATAATCTAATTTATAAAAGGCATCATAAACTTTGTCTTTAATCACTTTGTATTGCACAGAGACTTTCAACCGAACAAATACGTCATCAAGTGTTTTAGTTTCAATAATCACATCTAGTTGCTGAATCTTCAAGCTCAAACGTCCTGCTATTCTATCAACCAAAGGAATTTTTAATTGTAAACCAGAATGACGAATACTTTGAAACCTACCAAAACGCTCAATAATCACAGCGGTTTGCTGCTTTACAATAAAAAATGCCGAAATAAGGATTAGCAATCCAAAAAAAATAAAAGGAATAAGAACAAATTGGCCCATGATACTAAGATTAAAAGGTTATAAAATAAATGAATACTAAATTAAGTTATATTTGTGGCAATGTCACACAAAGAACTATGAAATTTAGACTCCCTATCTTATTAGTAGCACTTACACTATGTTTTGTTACAACAACACACGCACAACATCAAACATTTGCCATAAAAAACGGAATCGCCATTCAAGGCGGAATCACACAATTTGATATTAACACTGATAATTTTGTAACCAAAAAAGGTAATGGTTTTATTGGTGGAATGGCTGCAACTGTTGACTTACCTCACAAATGGTACACCGTAAGTTATGGCATGTTATTATCCGAAAATAACCTAGAAATTTCTGGACGAATGACAGACGATGTAGCTGGAAATGAAATGATAGAATACAAAATGATGACTGTACAAGTTGGCTTTTTATTTCACGCAAAAGCAATGGGAGGAGTTCTAACGTTTGACCTTGGGCCTCAACTGCAATACAACGCAAAACTTGAGCTTAAAGACTCAGAAAATGAAACCTACTTCATTAATGGTTATGACGCTTTAACTGCAAAGGATATAACTGAAATATCACAATTTAATGCCAACGGAGTTGTAGGAGTATCTGCAGGAATTGGAGCATTTAGGGTTAGAGCCCAATATAGTTATGGCTTCACGAACATTTTAAACAAACTCAACAACAGTGATTTAAATACTACTGGAGGAAAAAGTAAGTTTAAAGGAAACCAAGAATTATTAAGCTTCACACTAATGATTACCCTTTAAATAGTTCCAATAAGTTGATTAATTCGTTTAATTGATTCAGTTTTGCCAATCACAAATATAATATCAAACACATCAGGACCTTGTAATGCACCAACCAATGCCAATCGCAAAGGCATCATAACTTTTCCAAATCCTATTTCGTTTGAAGCAATCCATCCTTTTACAGCATCTTGAATCGTTTCTTTTGAACTATCATCTGCAGATTCAACTACAGATATCAATTCTTGCATCAATGCTCTAGTGTCTTCTTTAACCGCTTTTTTCAATGCTTTTTCATCATATTCTGATGGAGCTAAAAAGAAGAAACTGCTCAATTCCCAGAAATCAGACACAAATGTTGCTCGTTCTTTAATTAAATCAACAATTAATGCAATATAACCATTGTCAATATCTGACAATTCGCTTCTTGAAGATTTAAACAAAGCAGCAAGTTTTTCACTAGACTGTTCTTGCATATAATGATGATTGAACCACTTTATTTTTTCAGGATCAAAACGTGCTCCAGATTTATTGACTCGTTCCAGTTCAAAGGCTTTAGTTAACTCTTCCAAACTAAATAGTTCTTGTTCAGTTCCAGGATTCCAACCTAAAAAAGCCAAGAAGTTTACCATAGCTTCAGGGAAATAACCATCTTCCTTATATCCTCTTGAAACCTCTCCAGATGTTGGATCTTTCCACTCTAATGGAAACACAGGAAAACCTAGTTTGTCTCCATCTCTTTTGCTTAATTTTCCTTTTCCTGTTGGTTTTAATATTAGTGGTAAATGTGCAAATTCGGGCGCTTCCCAACCAAAAGCATCATACAACTGAAAGTGTAAAGCTAAAGAAGGCAGCCATTCTTCACCACGAATCACATGTGTGATTTCCATTAAATGATCATCTACAATATTTGCTAAATGATAAGTTGGCATACCATCACTTTTAAACAACACTTTATCGTCTAAAATATTAGTATCTATTTGAATATCACCACGAATTATATCCTTCAAATGAAGCGTCTCGTCTTGAGGCGACCAAAAACGAATCACATAATCGTCACCATTAGCAATGCGTGTTTCAACTTCTTCTTTTGACAATGAAATGGAATTGGTTAGTTTTTCTCTGTTATGCCAATTGTAAATAAACGTTTTACCATTAGCTTCATGGTCTTTTCTAAGCTCATCTAATTCTTCAGACGTATCAAAAGCATAATAAGCCTTCCCTTTATTAATCAGTTCTTCAGCATATTGCTTGTATAAATGTTTGCGTTCGCTTTGTCTGTAAGGACCAAATTTCTCGTTTCTCCCTGGACCTTCATCAAAAGGAATTCCGCACCAATTTAAAGACTCAATAATATACTGTTCTGCACCTTCAACATATCTGTTTTGGTCAGTATCCTCAACACGAAGCACGAAGGTTCCGTTATGTTTTTTAGCAAACAGATAATTAAAAAGAGCAGTTCTTACACCTCCAATATGTAATGGTCCTGTTGGGCTTGGCGCAAAACGCACACGAACATTTTTAGTCATGAATCTTGTTTAAGACTACAAAGATAAAACGATAATTAATAAAAGAAAGCTACTAAGCAGAAATCATTTCACGTGGAACACGTTTATTCATAATACTAAACCATAAAGGAGGAAGTAAAGCTAAAACCATTGAGGTTGGATAGCCAAAAGGTAATTGAGGACTTTCATCATGGCATTCCAGAATTTGATATTTTTTTGACGATTTAAAGTGATGATCGCTATGTCTTGTAAGCTCATAAAGCATGATTCTGCCAATAACATGATTGGAATTCCACGAATGAATCTCTTTTACACGCTCATAGCGACCAGATTCCTTTTTCTTTCTTAACAAGCCATAATGCTCAATGTAGTTCACTGTTTCTAGCAACAAAAAACCAGTAATCGCAGAAAGAATAGCAAACAATAACACTACTTTTCCAAAAACAAGAAAAACAAGAATTAAATACAAACTTTGAAGAACCAGATACCAAAACATATCATTTCTAAATGAAAAAAATGAAAGCTTGTAATTTTTAAGTAATCGCTTTTGAATGTTCCAAGCACTAAAATATTGTCTGACAATTGAAGTCAACCAAAACCAATAAACACTTTGTTTGTATCTCGCTGTAGCTGGGTCTTCTTTGGTAGCTGCATGCAAATGATGCCCAAAATTATGTTCTATATAAAAATGCATGTACAAAGAGGGCAATAATAACGCTTTACCAATAAAACGCTCCTTGGAAGCTTGCCTGTGGCCAAGCTCGTGAGCCACGTTGATGCCATTTCCACCCAAAACCATTCCTAAAGAAAGCGCCAAACCAACAAATTCATAAGTTTCAAAAGGATAATTCGCCACTTCAAAGAAGGACCAAATCAACAAGGCATAAACAATAGGAAGATTTAAATAAAGTAGCCAATCAAAAAAGGTGCTTACAGCTCTTGAAGAGAGTTCTGATTCTGAATAATTAGAGTTCTCTTCATCTAGTAGTAGCTCTAAAATAGGAATAAAAACAAATAGGTAAATAGGAGTTAGAAACAGCCAATAGCCTTTAAAATAAAGACCAATAATCAAACTTAAAGGAACCGTTAAGGCTGATAAATATTTAAAATCTTTTGGTTTCATTTTGGTACAAACATCGATAAAGGTACGTCAATCATCGACTTTAACACAATGTTATATATGTTGAAAGGGACAAGTTAACAATAAAATTGTAGATTTATATGTTGAGATAATAAACAAATGTGAATGAGCAACTTTGAAGCCATACAACTCAAGCTAGAAGCGTTTATAAAAAAGTACTATACCAATGAGCTTATAAGAGGCATAATCTTATTTGCTGCAATTGGGTTACTGTATTTTTTGCTTACGCTATTTATAGAGTATGTCTTGTGGTTAAACCCAACTGCTAGAGCCATTTTGTTTTGGCTGTTTGTTTTGGTTGAACTTGTGTTGTTTGCTAAATTTATTGCATTTCCGCTTTTTAAATTATTCAAGCTTCAAACTGGAATTGACTATTTGGATGCCTCCAAAATTATTGGTCAGCATTTTCCTGAAGTTAATGACAAACTGATAAATGTTTTACAGCTTCAAAAAGAATCTGACCAATCAGAATTACTTTTAGCGAGTATTGAACAAAAGTCAATTGAGCTTAAGCCAATACCTTTTTCGCTCGCTATTAATTTCAAGCACAATGTCAAGTATCTTAAATATGCTGCAATCCCAGTTTTAATTCTGTTGTTTTCATTTATTTCAGGAAAAATGAATTGGTTTAGCGACAGCTATGAACGTGTGGTAAATTACAAAACAGCGTATGAGCCACCAGCACCTTTTCAGTTTTTTGTAATGAACGAGAATCTTAACGCCATAGAAAACAAAGATTTTACACTCATCATAACCACAGAAGGTGAGATAGCGCCTGAAAACGTTCAAATTTCATTCAATAACGAAACTTATTTTTTGAATCAAATAAAACCTAATGAGTTTGAGTATGTGTTTTCACAGCCAAAAGCCAATGTAGAATTTAAGGTGTTTGCAAACAATGTGACTTCAAAACCGTACACTCTAAATGTTGTTGAAGTGCCTACATTGCTTGGTTTTGACATGATTCTAGATTATCCAGCACACACCAAAAAGAAAGATGAAGTATTAAAAAGCAATGGTAATGCAGTGGTTCCTCAAGGCACAAAAGTCACTTGGAATTTAAACACTAAAACAACCACTCAAGTAGAGCTTAGCACTAAGGATTCGACCTATAATTTTTCACCAAACAACAATAAATTTGAGCTTTCTCAGCGATTATATAAAGCGTTAGATTACTCCATTAACACAAGCAATGATAATTTAAAGAATTACGAAAGCTTGGCATTTTCTATTGACGTCATAAGAGATGAGTTTCCAGAACTTAAGGTGGAAATGAAACAGGATTCCATGGACATTGAGACGCTTTACTTTTATGGACAAGTCAGTGACGATTATGGATTGAGCAAACTTCAAATTGTATATTATCCAAGCAATAACGAAGACAACAAGAAAACAGCATCAATTCCTGTTTCAACCTCAAATTTTGACGAGTTTATTAATATTTTCCCAGCAGATATTGAGCTAGAAGAAGGCATCAGTTATGATGTTTACTTTCAAGTGTTTGATAATGACGCTATAAATAACTACAAAAGCTCTAAGAGCAATGTGTTCATTTACAGAAAGTTAACACAAGATGAATTAGAAACCGAACAACTTAAAGAGCAAAACGAAACCATTGAAGATTTAAACAAGTCTTTAGAAAAATTAGAAAAGCAAGATGAAGAGTTAAAAGAATTCTCTAAAACGCAAAAAGAAAAATCGGAACTCAATTTCAATGATAAAAAGAAACTTGAAAACTTTTTAAAGCGACAAAAGCAACAAGAAGAAATGATGCAAAACTTCAATAAGAAGTTAAAGGAGAATTTAGAAGATTTTCAAAAGAATGAAAACGAAAAAGATGAGTTTAAGGAAAACATTGAAAAACGATTAGATGAAAACCAAAAGCAACTTGAAGAAGACGAAAAGCTTTTAGAAGAACTTGAAAAACTTGCTGAAAAAATTCAAAAAGAAGAACTAACCGAAAAGCTTGAACAGTTAGCAAAACAGAATAAAAATAAGAAGCGAAGCTTGGAACAATTGTTAGAGTTAACCAAACGCTATTATGTGTCTAAAAAAGCTGAGAAGTTAAAATCTGAATTAGAAGAATTAGCTAAAGAGCAAGAAAAACTTTCAGAGGAAACCGAAGAGAATAACACGAAAGAAAAGCAGGACGAACTCAATGAGAAGTTTGAAGATTTTCAAAAAGAAATGGACGAACTCCAAAAAGAAAATGAAGAGTTAAGAGAACCTATAGATGCAGTTAAACAAGACAAGAAGTCTGAAGAAGAAATAAAAAAGGAACAACAAGAGGCTAGCGAAAATTTGGAAAAAAAGGAACAGTCTCCTAGCGAACAAGAGCAACAACAAAATCAGAATAACGCCAAAAAGAATCAGAAAAAAGCTGCTCAGAAAATGAAAGAAATGAGCGAGAAGATGAGCCAAATGATGAGTGGAGCAGGAGGCGAACAAATGTCTGAAGATATTGATATGTTACGTCAGATTCTCGATAATCTTGTGTTGTTCTCGTTTGACCAAGAAGGCTTAATGAACCGCTTTAAATCCATTCAGGTTAACCATAACCAATACGCTAATTATCTTAAGAATCAACAAGGATTAAAGGAACATTTTGAGCATGTCGATGATAGCTTGTTTGCCCTTTCGCTAAGACAACCAATGATTTCTGAGCGCATCAATAAAGAAATTACTGAAGTGTTCTTTAATATAGACAAATCCTTAGAGCAGCTTGCAGAAAACAGATTATATCAAGGTGTTGCCGCTCAGCAATACACAGTAACGTCAGCTAATACTTTAGCTAGTTTTTTAAGTGATGTATTGGATAATATGGAAAACCAAATGAATCCTTCACCTGGACAAGGAGGTGGAGGTGATATGCAGTTACCAGACATTATCATGAGCCAAGAAGAGCTCAACAAGCAGATGGAAGAAGGGATGAAAAAAAGTGAGGAAGGCAAAAAAAGTGAGGGCGAAAAGGGAAAAGAGGGTGAGAAAGAAGGTGATCAGGAAGGCAAAGAAGGACAACAACAAGGCGAAAATGGTGAAGGTAATAGCGAAGACATGAATGGTGAATTGTTTAGAATTTACCAACAACAACAACAGCTAAGAGAAGCACTGCAAGATAGATTGGCTAAGGAAGGTAAAGAAGGTGTTGGAGGAAACTTGCTTAAACAAATGGAACAAATAGAAGAAGATTTACTTAACAAAGGTTTTACAAATAGAACACTTGAAAAAATGATGAATTTACAGCATCAACTATTAAAGCTTGAGAACGCAACCTTTCAACAAGGACAAGATGACAAGCGTAAATCAGAAACCAACCAAAAGCAATTTAAGAATACGACGCTCAATCAAATTAACAATGCCAAACAATATTTCAATACGACTGAAATTTTAAATCGTCAAACACTACCTTTGCAACAAGAATACAAAAAGAAGGTACAAGACTATTTTAAAAAGAAAAATGATCAGTTTTAACTACGAAGTAGAGTTTCATTTACATTCAGAAGAGAGAATTACCAAATGGCTTTCAAAGGTGATACAATTAGAAAATTGTAAGGAAGGCGATATCAATTATATATTTTGCAATGATGACTATTTATATAATTTAAATGTGGAATTTTTAAACCACGACACCTTTACAGATATCATTAGTTTTGATTACTCAGTAGGAAAAGAGCTACATGGAGATGTGTTTATTTCAACTGATCGAGTTAAAGAAAACGCTGAAAATTTCAACCAAACCTTCGAAGATGAATTAAGGCGTGTTATGGTTCATGGTGTCTTGCACTATTGTGGTTATAAAGACAAATCAGAGGACGAAGCTAAGACCATGCGAGAGAAAGAAAACCACTACTTAAACCTTTATACTGAAATTCAGTAATTCATCGTATATTTGCAGACTTTAAATTAATAAAAGCATATTGTTCCACGTGGAACAATTTATCATGAGCCTATTTTTAGACACATATGACGTTATAGTTGTTGGAGCTGGTCACGCAGGAAGTGAAGCTGCTGCTGCTGCTGCTAATATGGGAAGTAAAACACTTCTCATTACTATGAATTTGCAAAATATTGCGCAAATGTCGTGCAATCCTGCAATGGGAGGAATCGCTAAGGGACAAATTGTTCGCGAAATTGATGCGCTAGGAGGTTATAGTGGAATTGTAAGTGATACGTCTGCGATCCAGTTTAAGATGCTTAACAAATCTAAAGGACCAGCAATGTGGAGCCCAAGAGTGCAAAGTGATAGAATGCGTTTTGCCGAAGACTGGAGAATGTTGCTTGAGCAAACACCAAATCTTGATTTTTATCAGGAAATGGTTTCTGGTTTATTGGTTGAGAAAGGAAAAGTAGTTGGCGTAAAAACGTCTTTAGGAATTGAAGTAAAAGCAAAATCTGTTGTGCTTACTAATGGAACATTCTTAAACGGATTAATTCATATTGGTGATAAGAATTTTGGAGGAGGTAGAGCAGGAGAAAGAGCAGCTACTGGAATTACAGAACAGTTGGTCGATTTAGGCTTTGATTCAGGCCGAATGAAAACAGGAACACCACCAAGAGTTGATGGTCGTTCATTGGATTTTTCAAAAATGATTGAACAACCTGGAGATGAAAATCCTGAAAAGTTTTCATATTTAGACATTACAAAACCGTTGACAAACCAACGCTCATGTCACATGACATATACAAGTGAACAAGTGCATGATTTATTGCGTGAAGGCTTTGATCGTTCGCCAATGTTTAATGGTAGAATCAAAAGTTTAGGACCACGTTATTGTCCTTCAATTGAAGATAAAATTAACAGGTTTGCTGATAAAGACAGACATCAATTATTTGTTGAGCCAGAAGGTTGGAATACTGTTGAGGTTTATGTAAACGGATTCTCAACGTCTTTACCAGAAGATGTTCAGTTTAAAGCATTACGTTCTGTTGTTGGGTTTGAGAATGTTAAGTTTTTCCGACCAGGATATGCTATAGAATACGATTATTTTCCACCAACACAATTAAAGCACACACTCGAAACCAAGCTGGTGGAGGGCTTATATTTCGCAGGCCAAATTAATGGCACTACAGGTTATGAAGAAGCGGCATCACAAGGTTTAATGGCTGGAATTAATGCAAGTTTAAAAGTACAAGAAAAAGAACCTTTCACATTACAAAGGGACGAAGCTTATATAGGTGTTTTAATTGATGATTTAATTACTAAAGGCACAGAAGAGCCTTATAGAATGTTTACCTCACGTGCTGAATACAGAACACTTTTACGTCAAGATAATGCAGATTTACGTTTAACACCTAAAGGGTACGAACTAGGTTTAGCTAGTGAAAAACGTTTAAGACGAATGGAAGAGAAGCATGAAAATGCGGAAAAATTCGTTCAGTTTTTTAGAGAAACTAGTATTACTCCTGAAGAGGCAAATCCTGTTTTAGAAGCTAAAGATTCTGCACCTGTAAAACAACAAGACAAGATGTTTAAGTTGTTTGCAAGACCAAATATTACTATTGATGATGTGCGTAAATTTGAAGCTGTGGAATCTTATATTCAAGAAAATAATTTGGATTCTGAAGTGATTGAACAGACAGAAATTCAGGTGAAATATTCTGGATATATTGAAAAGGAAAAGAACAATGCAGACAAGTTGAATCGTTTAGAGTATGTAAAAATCCCAGCTAATTTTGACTATTCTCAGATTAAGTCGATGAGCATGGAAGCAAGGGAAAAGCTAAAAAAAATTCAACCTACTTCCATTGCTCAGGCTTCAAGAATTAGTGGCGTTTCTCCAAATGATATTTCGGTTTTGTTAGTTTATATGGGAAGATAAATTTAGAATGTTCCACGTGGAACATACTTATTATTTCGTTTTAATTATTTTAGTTTTGTCATTCCGCGCTTGAAGCGGAATCTATTTTTATGAATGATTCAACAACGTTTCTTAAGGTAAAAGACCACTCTGTTTCAGGAGAAGAGTTTCAACTCATTGAGAACAAAACCTATGGTTTTTTAGTAACCAGTCCTCAGCCTGAAACAAAACAACTATCAGAATATTACAAAACGGAAGACTATATTTCGCACACAGACTCCAAGAGAAATCTGTTTGAAAAAGCATATCATTTTGTAAGGAGTATTTCTTTAAAGAAGAAGTTGGGTCTCATAAATTCTTTTCAGCCTTTAGAGAAAAACCTGTTAGATGTTGGTTGCGGCACAGGAGATTTTTTGCGTGTTGCACAACAAAATCATTGGAGTGTTTCAGGCATTGAACCCAATGAACAGGCACGACAAATTGCCAACCAAAAAACGAATAATTCGGTTTTTGATTCTGAGCAATTAGCACAGTTTAAAAACCATAGTTTTGATGTGATTACGCTTTGGCATGTATTAGAGCATTTACCAAATCTTGAGGAACAAGTTTCAACTTTAAAAACCTTACTAAAAGAAAAAGGCACTTTAATTATCGCAGTTCCAAATCATAAAAGTTATGATGCAGAATATTATAAAAACTTCTGGGCTGCTTATGATGTACCGAGACATCTTTGGCATTTCAATCAAGATTCTATTTCAAAATTATTTGCAACGCAGAATATGCAAGTTGTTAAAACCAAGCCAATGAAATTTGACGCTTATTATGTGAGCTTGCTTTCTGAAAAATACAAATCAGGTTCTATGAATTTGTTTAAGGCATTTTGGGTTGGTTTACGCTCCAACATGAAGGCAAAACGTTCAGGAGAGTATTCTTCTCTTATTTATATCATTACGAACACATAAAAAACGATTAGAGATTCTATTTTAAAGAGTTTTAAGCCTTGAAGCCTTTATGCCTTTTAAATATTTTTTAAAGGCTTTAAATCGCTTTAAACGAAGTCTTTTTTAATAGATGAAATCAATTAATGTGTTTTAATAGCATAAATTATGCTTATGATGTAAATTCTTATGATAATTTTTTAATTATCTTCTCATTTACTTTTATACTTTTGCCACACTAAATTTAAAACAGGATGAAAAATATTGTAGTCGCAATAATTGTAATTTTTACGTTTGCTTCTTGCCAACAATCTCAAAAAATAGGATTTGTTGACAATTCTAAATTGATAAATGAGTATCAAGAAAAAATAGATATTCAAGATAAGTTGCAAGCTAAAATTAAAACTTACGAAGCAAAAAGAGATAGTATCAGACAAGCATTTCAATTAGAGATTAACGAGGCAGAATTAAAGTCTCGTAAAATGTCTCAGGCAGATTTGCAAAAATTGTCTCAAGAGCTACAACAAAAAGATCAAGTCATTGCGCAACGTGACCAATTTGAACAACAACAAATAGCTCAAGAAAGCCAAGCGCAAAATGACTCTTTAATCAAAAAAGTTAGAAACTTTGTAAAAGATTACGGAACTAAAAATGGTTACGACTTTATTTTAGGTAGTAATGAAGCAGGAAGCGTGATGTATGGAAATCAAGCTAGTGATTTAACTCAAGAAATTCTTGATGCTTTAAATGCTGCTTACAAAAAGAATTAATTTAGGATTATTCCTAATTTTTATGAACGCTAGACGAAAGTCTGGCGTTTTTTAATTACTATAAAACGAAAAAGCACCAGGAACAATACTAATATTCATGTTTCCTTTTCCAATCAATTCACCATCTGCCTGTATAAAGGGTTTGACTTCTGAGTCAATACTAATTGACAATTCATTAACTTTATAAGTTTCAACTTTTGGATGCTCCACAATTTTACCGTTAAACAGTTTTGGCAAGTTTTGTATAATTTCTAGTTTGGTCAAATCTTTAGCTATTGAAACATCAAACAAACCATCAAAAGGATTTGGCGTTTTGGTTAACCTCATTCCTCCACCAGAATACTTGCATAAACCAACTAAAACCATCAGCGATTTAGTTGTTATTCTTGTGTCATTAAAGACAATGGTTGCGTTGAAATTTTTAAACGAAAACAACCCAACAACAGCGCCAATTAAATAAGCCAAAGCACCAAGATATTTATAGGTACCAACTTTACTCACCACAAAACCATCAAAGCCAACACCAGCAAGATTATTAAAATAGATGGCGTCTCGTTGCTCATCAATAAAAGTGATCTTACCTAAATCTTGCTGTTTAATATTTCCCTTTTTAATTATAGAAATTGATTTTTTAATGTTTAGAGGAATGCTGTGAGTTTTTATCCAATCATTTCCAGTTCCAATAGGAATGATACCTATTTGAATAGTTGAAGAATTTACCTGTTTTTGCGATTGGACACCATTAATAATATTGTGTAATGTACCATCGCCACCAACACAAATTATTTTTGTAAAGCCTTGTTTTATAGCATTTTGAATTATTTCTTTACTGTGATTTGCATATTCCGTAAAGACGAAATCGAAGTCAAATGCATTGGATTGAAGCTCTGTTTTAATTTTTGGCCACTTGCGTTTACTAGATCCATTTCCAGAAGTTGGATTAACAATGACGAACCAACGATTTGAAGTTGCCATTACGCAGATTTTTTATGAAGCAAGCGCGTTAATTTTATAGATAAGTCTGTCAGTATAATTTTAGAATTTCCATTTCGCTCAATATGATAAATTGCATCTTGAATTTCGTCACTTATTTCTAAGACATTGTTTTCATGAACAAAAGGCGCAAATTTTTCCAACTTAAAATTCTCAGATTTTGGCTCCATAAAAACAAGTTCATTGGCATTGTAATTAAGTAACATTGCCTGACGGAAAAAATCCAAACAAAAGGATAAAAATTGTTTTTGGGTTTCCCGACCAGTTTTAGCAATTTCTTCGCTCCATGAAATCAAATCGTGAATTGCTGCTTTGTTGCCTTTGGCCTTAAAAGCACTTCTAATCCAAAACACAAACCATTCTTCAAATTGAGTATCTTCACTATCGTGATACACCAAATCGCAAGCCTTGTTATAGTTTCCGTTGGCTTGATGTGCAATTTTAGTTGCATCAGCTTCAGGAATTTGGTAGCTTTTCATTAAAGCATCTTTAATCACTTCCTCTGATAAAGGTGGAAAATGCAATAACTGACATCTTGATTTTATGGTAGATATTATTTGTTCTTCATCTTCAGCAATAAGAATGAAAATGGTTTTATTTGGTGGCTCTTCAATGAGTTTCAATAATTTGTTGGCACAAGCTGTATTCATTTTTTCAACCATCCAAATAATCATCACCTTATAACCACCTTCATAAGCTTTGAGTGATAAAGACTTGGAAATGTCTTGAGCTTCATCAACTCCAATCTGCCCTTGTTTGTTGTCTATACCAAGTTGTTTGTACCAATCAAACAGGTTGCCATAAGGTTGCTCTTTCAGCATCGTTCTCCAATCTTCCAGAAACAGCTTTGAAATAGGATGACTTTTTACTTTATCTGTTCCAGCAACAGGATAGGCAAAATGTAAATCAGGATGAGACAAGTGTTCAAATTTTAAATTGCAAGCAGATTCGTTGACCTTGTTATTTCCACAAATAACATGTTGAGCATAAGCAATAGCCATTGGTAAGGTACCTGAACCTTCAGGACCAACAAACAATTGCGCATGCGGAACACGACCATTATTGGCACTAGTAATAAGATGGCTTTTAAGATGTTCTTGACCTAAAACGTCTGTGAATTGCATAAAACAAACGTACTTAATTTTTTCACTCCAAAAAAGCGATATGAGTTAAAAAGAATCAAAAAGAAAACAAGCTCAAATTTTAGAAGTAATAATTTATATTTGTCAACTAAAATTACTTTAATGAAGACGATAAACGATTTTAATTTTGAAAACAAGAAAGCTTTAATTCGTGTAGATTTTAATGTACCATTAAATGATGCCTTTGAGGTTACAGACGCCACACGTATTAATTCGGCTAAATCAACCATTATTAAAATTTTAGAAGATGGAGGAAGCTGTATTTTAATGTCACATTTAGGACGACCAAAAGGAAAGCAAGAAGAATTTTCATTAAAGCACATTGCAAAAAAAGTTGAAGATGTTTTAGGTGTTGAAGTGTTGTTTGTTAACGATTGTATTGGAGATGAAGCCGAAAAAGCCGCTCAAGAACTACAACCTGGTCAAATATTGCTTCTAGAAAATCTTCGGTTTCATAAGGAAGAAGAACAAGGCGATGTTAAATTTGCCGAACAACTTTCGCACTTAGGAGATATTTATGTAAATGATGCTTTTGGTACAGCGCATCGTGCTCATGCATCGACAACCATTGTGGCACAGTTTTTTAAAGATAAAAAGTGCTTTGGAGCTTTGTTGGCTCAAGAAATAGAAAGCATTAATAAAGTTATGCAAACAGGCGAAAAACCAGTAACAGCAATACTTGGTGGTGCAAAAGTATCATCAAAAATCACAATCATTGATAACATACTTGATAAAATTGACCATTTGATTATTGGAGGCGGAATGACCTTTACCTTCATAAAAGCTCAAGGAGGAAATATTGGAAATTCGCTTGTAGAAGATGATAAGTTAGAATTGGCAAATGAAATTTTAAAGAAAGCAAAAGCCAAGAATGTTCAAGTACACCTTCCTGTAGATGTTATCATTGCAGATGCATTTAGCAATGATGCGCATACCAATACATGCAAAATTGATGCGATTCCTGATGGTTGGATGGGACTAGATGTTGGTCCAAATACAGAAGCCATGTTCTCAGATGTTGTTTCTGTCTCTAAAACCATTTTATGGAACGGGCCTCTAGGTGTATTTGAAATGCCAAATTTTGCAAAAGGAACAATTGCTCTTGGTTATGCTATTGAAAACGCGACAAAAGAAGGAGCATTTTCGTTAGTTGGAGGAGGCGATTCAGTAGCTGCTGTAAAACAATTTGGATTTGAAGACAAAGTAAGCTATGTTAGTACAGGAGGAGGTGCTATGTTAGAAAGCTTAGAAGGAAAAACATTACCAGGAATTGCAGCCATATTAAATTAGTATTGAAACAATAAATTTTCAATTCTAACTAAAAAATACGATTTTAGCATCAAATCCGTTCTATAGAACCAATGATGACAACAATGACTTTACGATTATTTATGATTGCTCTTTTGGTTTCAACAACGTTTGGTTTTGCTCAAACCAAAGACTCCATTGTAGCTAAAAGACAAATCATTAAGGACACGATTATTGATGGTCAATCACAGATTAAAAAGGAGATTGCTCCTGTTGTAGATTCACTTTCTAAAATTAATTTAGAAGATCATCAATTGGCTTCAGAAATTGATGAAAAATGGCTTGAAGAATTATACAGTACTTCGCTTTATGATACCATTTATAATAGCATCAGAGAGATGGAGTATGACTCTATTTATTATCCTGAATTGCCAACAGACACCTTAAAAAGCAGGCTTGAAAGACTAAACGCTAAAACACCTTTTAATATTGAATACAATCCTTCGTTAGAAAGCGTTATTAAAAGTTATTTAAAAAACAGAAAGAAACACTTAGAAACCTTAATGGCTTTAAGCGAATATTATTTTCCAATGTTTGAACGAGAATTGGATAATCACGATATTCCTTTGGAAGTAAAATATTTGGCTATTGTTGAATCTGCCTTAAAACCAAGAGCTAAGTCTAGAGTTGGAGCAACAGGTTTGTGGCAATTTATGTTTGCTACAGGAAAAATGTATGGTTTAAATGTGAGCAGTTATGTAGACGAAAGAAGCGACCCAATAAAGTCAACCGAAGCAGCAAGTAAGTATTTAGCAAGTTTATATAAAATATTTGGGGATTGGGATTTAGCATTGGCTGCATACAATTCTGGGCCTGGAAACGTATCTAAGGCAATTAGAAGGTCTGGAGGCTATCAAAATTATTGGAACATCAGACACAATTTACCTCGTGAAACAGCAGGTTATTTACCAGCCTTCCTAGCAACCATGTATATTTTTGAATATGCTAAAGAGCATGGTTTTAATCCTAAAAAGCCTGAATTAACATACATACAAACAGATACCATAAGAGTTAAGGAAATGATATCGTTAGATCAAGTTTCTGAGCTGTTGGAAGTTCCGATGGAAGAATTACAATTTTTGAATCCTTCGTATAAGTTAGATATTATTCCACACATTAAAGGCGAAAATTATACACTAAGACTTCCTAGAGAAAAAGTAGGCTTATTTGTTGCCAATGAAGATAGCATTTATAAATATGTTAGAGAAGAATTTGCTAAACGCGAAAAACCACTACCTCAATTTTTTGACAATGACACAAAGGTTACTTATCGTGTAAGATCAGGTGATTATTTAGGTAAAATAGCAAGGCAGTATGGAGTAAGAGTAAGCCAGATAAAACAATGGAATGGGTTGCGAAGCAATAATTTACGCATAGGACAGAGACTAACCATTTACCCAAGAAAACCAGGATCTCAGCCAACTTCCTTATCCTCAAACAAATCAACATCATCAAACACAATTGACCCAAATACTAAAACCTATAAAGTTCAAAAAGGAGATTCACTTTGGAGCATATCACAAAAATTCCCTGGAGTTTCAGTACAAAATATTAAGGATTGGAATAATATTAGCAGCTCTAAATTAATAATTGGTACGACTCTTGTAGTGTCAAAGCAATAATCGACTAAACAAAACAAACAAAAAATGAATAGAATTTTAGTTTTAGCCATCAGTGTTTTAACACTTTTAGGATGTCAATCAAACAATACAGTTTCGCTTTCTCCTTCTTCAGGAAATATTAACAACCTCTCTGTTGTGGTTGACAATGACCTTTGGGAAGGTAGTGTTGGGGAAAGCATCAGAAACGTCATTGGAGCACCATTGTATGGTTTACCACAAGACGAACCAATGTTCACTATGCGACAAATGCCAACGGTTGTGTTTTCGGATTTTGCAAGAAGAAACAGAACAGTTTTAAAAATTGAAAAAGGCAAAGAAGCTGACACAAAGTTTTATGAAAACACCTACGCTAAGCCACAAAAAATGGTTATTGTTAGTGGGCAAACAAACCAAGAAATTATAAAGCAAATAGAAGAGAATGCAGATAAAATCATTTCTATTTTTAAGTCAGAAGAAATTAAGGAGAAACAACGTCGTATTTCAAAATCACTAGGCCAGAATAACAACATTGAATCTGCTTTAGGGCTGACTATAGATTTCCCTTCTGCATATCGTGTGGCTAATGAAAATGACAAGTTTTTTTGGTTAAGGCGAGATATTAAAACAGGAACCATGAATATTTTACTATATGAAGTTCCACTTGACAAAATTAATAATGGTGATGAAGCAATCAATGATGTTATAACCATGAGAGACTCAATAGGTAAAACTTACATACCAGGACCACTTGAAGGGACATATATGATTACCGAAGAGGCCTATACACCTTTTTTAAGCAAAACCATCATTGACAACAAACCAACTTACGAAACCAGAAGTACTTGGGAAGTAAAGGACGCCTATATGGCAGGACCTTTTTTAAACTACGCTATTAAAGATGAAATAAACAAAAGATACATCATCTTTGAAGGCTTTACATTTGCACCATCAGTAGAAAAAAGAGATTATATGTTTGAGTTTGAAGCTATTGCAAAATCACTTAAAATAAAGTAATAAAAAAGCCATCTGTTTTCAGATGGCTTTTTAAATATTTTTAAAATAGAAGCTATTCACTTTTATCTTTTTTTGGCTCAGTATCTTCTTTGCTAGCGTCTTTAAATTCTTTAATTCCACTACCAAGACCTCTCATTAATTCAGGGATTTTCTTTCCACCAAATAATAATAAAACTACCACAACAATTAATATAATCTGTGGCGCTCCAATTGCTAAGGGTAACATATATAGACTCATCTTGTTTTGATTTAAAAAACAAAGTTAATAATTAAAGTTTAAAAAAAACGTTTTAAGCAAACTTTAGCATAATATAAAAAGTTAAATACTTATTTTATTTAAATTTGTTTTCAAATGACAGCAAAAAAGAAAGGAAAAAAGAAACTCGCCAGAAAATTACTTCATAAGTATAGGCTCGTCATTTTAAATGAAGACACTTTTGAAGAACGATTCGCCATAAAACTAACTCGACTCAATGTGTTTGTTATTGTATCCTTACTTACCATTATGTTAATCATAGGCACTACAATGCTAATAGCTTACACACCTTTAAGGGAGTATATTCCAGGATATTCATCAACTGCCTTAAAAAAGAAAGCTACTGAACTAAATTATAAAACCGATTCTCTACAACAGGTTATTCTTGCTAATGAAAAGTATCTGGAATCTATTAAACGAGTTTTAACTGGAGATGTTAGTGCTGTTGAAATCAATAAAGACTCTATAATTAATGCAGCGGAACAAGACATAGATGCTGGAGATTTAATCCCTTCAGACGAAGATTTACGTTTACGCGAAAAAGTTGATAAAGAAGACAAATACAACCTTTTCGAATCTGCTACCTCAAAAGTTAATTTTGTGTTATTTCCACCAGCAAACGGAGCAATAAGTGAAGGCTATAATGCTGAAGATAAGCACTTCGCCGTAGATATTGTTGTTGCAAAAGATACACCAATCAAAGCCACAGCAGACGGAACAGTGATATTGGCAGAATGGACCACACAAACAGGATACGTTATTATTATTGATCATGGAAATGGCTTGATTTCTGCATACAAGCACAATGCTTCCTTAACAAAAGCACAAGGCGATTTGGTAAAATCTGGTGAAGTCATTGCCATTTCCGGAAATGCAGGAGAGCTTACGACAGGACCTCATTTACATTTTGAACTCTGGAACGACGGCTATCCTATTGATCCTACAACATTTATTGATTTTGATTAAATGAAGCTACCAGAAATAACATCTTTAAAAGCCTTATTGGCAAAGCCTTTTGCAAAGCAAGTTAATAGGAAAATGAAAAAATGGATTTCAAAGCCTATAGAAACTCAAGACAAAGTTTTTCAGAATCTAATTAGCGATGGTGTTGCAACAGCTTTTGGTAAAGACCATGATTTTGTTAGTATTAATTCACACACAGATTTTGTAAAACGTGTGCCAATAAGAGATTACGAAGCGCTAAAACCTTATGTAGATCGTGTTGTGGCTGGCGAAAAAGACATTCTTTGGAAAGGAAAGCCAATTTATTTTGCAAAAACATCAGGAACCACATCAGGAGTAAAATACATTCCAATTACAAAGCAAAGCATGCCTTACCATGTAGAAGCTGCTCGAAACGCCATACTACTATACGTGGTTGAGACAGGAAATACAAGTTTTGTAAACGGAAAAATGATTTTTTTACAAGGAAGTCCAGTTTTAAAAGAGCAAAATGGCATTCAACTAGGACGCTTATCGGGAATTGTGGCACACTTTGTCCCAAAATATCTTCAAAAAAACCGTTTACCAAGCTGGGAAACCAATTGCATCGAAGACTGGGAAACTAAGGTGAACAGGGTAGTTGATGAAACCATAGATGAAAATATGACCATTATCAGTGGAATTCCATCTTGGGTGCAAATGTATTTTGAAAAAATATATCAACGAACAGGAAAGCCCATAGGTGAAGTCTTTAAAAACTTCAACCTCTTTATATACGGAGGCGTCAACTTCGAACCTTACAGAACCAAATTCGAAAAACTTATAGGACGAAAAGTTGATAGCATAGAACTGTATCCTGCAAGTGAAGGATTTTTTGCGTTTCAGGATAAGCAACACGAAAAAGGAATGTTATTATTGCTTAATTCAGGCATTTTTTATGAGTTTGTTAAAACTGATGAGTTTTTTAATGAAAATCCAAAAAGAATTACCATAAAAGATGTTGAATTAGGCTTAAACTATGTGATGATTATCTCAACAAACGCAGGACTTTGGGCTTATAATGTTGGAGATACAGTAGAGTTCACTTCTCTAAAGCCTCACCGAATCATTGTCACAGGAAGAATTAAACACTTCATTTCAGCTTTTGGCGAGCATGTTATTGGTAAAGAAGTGGAACAAGCTATGCAAGAAGCCACAAAACAATTCAATGTAAATATGACTGAATTTACAGTTGCTCCAAAGTTAAATCCAACAAATGGGCTTCCCTACCACGAATGGTTTATCGAGTTTGAAACAAAACCTGAGAACATTCATGAGATAGAAACATTTATAGATAAATCCATGCAAGGACAAAACAGTTATTATTTTGACCTTATAAAAGGGAAGGTATTACAACCATTAAAAATTTCAGTAGTTGAAAAAGATGGGTTTAATAAATATATGAGCACAATAGGTAAATTAGGAGGTCAAAACAAAATACCAAGATTGGCAAATGACAGAAAAATTGCTGATATTTTATCAAAGTATATTAAAGCGAATTAACCTATATTTGCAGGTTAAATAATATAAATGAGTAAAAAAAACAAAGGAAGAACAAGAGCCCAGGAAAGCTCAAGTGCAATTGAGCGCATGTATATAACCATGCGACATTTATTTAACAGAGGGTTTTATAAACCAATGGGAATTTCTGGCGAAACCCTTAGAGAGACATTGTTGTTATTAAGACCAGAAATCTATGGATCCATTGCAGAAGAAAAAGCAGAACTTGACGGATTGCTTTATGTTATAGACAGATTGCCTCAGGGCATAGAAGAATGTCGATTTATAAATCTCACCAGTGATGAAGGCTATGGAAACTCACATTTTGAGGTTATTATTCCGCCAAAGCGTCGACGAAATTGTTACAGAATAGATGAAGAACAAATTAATATTGAAATAACAAGAGGAAGATCTGAAATTTATGATATTCTAACACATTTAACCTTTCTATTTATTGAATCCCATAAAATAAGTAAACGTGTTTTAATAAACGATAAGGGAGACACCATAAGAGATTGGGAAAAATTAGAAAAAGCAGTTTTATCTAAAACAGAACTTAGCTTCAAAGAACGCGAAATAGCTGTTACACATACAGCAAATATTTTGGGACGTACATTTGAAGAACTTACCACTATGTATCCAAAGTTTGCAACAAAAAATCAACCGGAAAGATTATTGCAAATCATTTATTGGCTTGGTAAATTAGCAATAGAAGAAACTATAAATAACAATAAGAGAACAGTTACTTTTAGCCCAGTTTTAAGAGAACGATTAGGCCACCACATTCATGGCGAAATATGGTCAAATAATATTAAAGAAGAACTCAAAAAAAGAGATTTATTGGAACGACCAATACATATCATAAGCGCGAATCTTCATAGTGTGATGAATACATTGCATGCGCCAAAAGCGTTAAAAGCATTTGCAGCAAAAAAAGATATTTTTGAAGTTTATGAAGCTTTAAGTAATAACGCCAATATTACTTTAAGAGATAAAGTAACAAAATTAGCCACTCAAGAAGGAATGATATTTATTCCAGACACTTCAGGAACAAATATTGACGTCCAGATTTTTGACACCGCTAAAATTGACTTTAAAGCTTCTGACTTAAAAATTACAAAAAAGGGCAAAGATTCAGAAAATCCAGTTATTTTTGTCATGGATTATGCTTTTGGCGAACAAGCCTATGAAACAATTGATGAGTTTTTAAAGCCTTTTGGGAATAAAGGATCAAAAACGCATTTAAATATCCAGTCAATCTCAATTATGGGAAAAGCAGGTATTTTAGAAGGAGGAAAAGGAGACATCATGATACCTTCAGCACATATTTTTGAAGGCACAGCAGATAATTATCCTTTTGAAAATGAGCTTAAAAAAGAACAATTAGAAGGACAAGGTGTCAAAATTTATGAAGGCTCTATGGTCACTGTTTTGGGTACATCACTGCAAAATAAAGAAATCCTAAAGTTTTTCCATGATTCAACATGGAACGTGATAGGACTTGAAATGGAAGGCGCTCATTATCAAAAAGCGATTCAAGCAGCCTCTAAAGTGAGAAACAGTATAAATAAAGATGTAAAAGTAAGGTATGCTTATTATGCCAGTGACAACCCTCTAGAAACAGGAAGCACATTAGCTTCGGGAGGTTTAGGTACTAGCGGAGTAAGACCCACTTATTTAATAACAAGAAAAATTTTAGAACAAATACTTAATTAAATTGTATAATGAGTAAAGAAATTAATAACCCTCAAAATACTTCAGAAGAAGTTGATTTAGGCCAATTATTTAAATTAATTGGAAACATGTTTGATAGATTCTTCAAGTTTATAGGGAATTTGTTTTACAAGTTGTTTTTAGCATTCGTATGGTGTGTATTCTTTGTGAAAAAACATGTTGTTTTACTGTTAATTGCTGGGATATTAGGTTTTGCTTATGGCTTTTTTAAAGAAAAGAAATCTGCTCCAGGGTTTAAATCCTCTGTACTTATTAGACAAAACTATAGTACAGGAGAAAATCTTTATAACACTATTAATTATTATAATGGGTTGTTGTCTCAAAAAGATTATGTCACACTTGCTCAAGAATTATCTATTGACACATCCTACGTTAACTCTATAATTAATTTTGAAGTTGAAGCATTGATTAGTGAAAACCAAAGACTTATTGAATTTAATAAATATACCAAAAGATTAGATTCTACATTAGTCTCCACAATTGATTACAAAGATTATTTAGAAAATGTTAAGGAGTATATTTATGAAATGCAACAGTTAACAGTTAATTCTAAAACCAATGAAAATTTTGACAAAGTTTTTAATGCAATAGTAAAGAGCTTGAATTCAAATACATTCTTTAAGAGAGAACAAGAAAAAGATATAAGACAATTAGAAAACAGAAAACTAGCTATAGAGAGAGCATTATCTGAATCTGATTCTTTGCAAAAAGTCTATAAAAGAGTTCTAGAAAAGTCCCTCGAAACTCAAAAAGGCTCTCAAACTAGTATTACAATTGAAGGAGGTGATGACAAAAACAACACAAAAGAATTTGACTTATACAAAAGCGACATAGAATTAAGAAGAGAATTAGTAACTATAGAAAGGGAAAAAGAAAACAAAGAATTTATTGTTGAAATTTTATCTAACACACCTAATAGAGGTTTTATTGATTCTTCAATAAAATTTTTAGGTAAATCTTTTAGTCCAAGAGTGTTTTTTGCTATTTTATTTTCATTCTTATTATTTTCATTCTTATTATTTTTAAGATTTATTAAATTTTTAGAAAAATATAAAAACAAAGTCTAAATAATGACTATATTAATTACAGGTGGAGCTGGTTTTATAGGCTCTAACTTTATTTCATATTATTTAAATAAGTATCAAAACGACAAGGTTGTAAACTTAGACAAGCTCACTTATGCAGGTGAGCTTTCTAATTTAGATGAGGTTTCTAGTAATAAAAACTACACGTTTGTAAAAGGAGATATTTGCAATAGAAATCTTATTGAAGAATTGTTTAAAACTTATAATTTTAATGGAGTTATTCACTTTGCTGCCGAATCACACGTAGACAATTCTATTGAAAATCCCGCTGAGTTTATTAACACCAATATTGTTGGCACCTTCAATCTATTGGATGTTGCAAAGTCCAATTGGATGGAACAAGCAAATCAGCCTAAAAACCAATGCAAAAAAAATAGGTTTTTACACATATCTACAGATGAGGTTTATGGCAGTTTAGGTGATTCAGGATTATTTACCGAAAACACACCTTACGCACCAAATAGTCCTTACAGTGCATCAAAAGCATCATCAGATTTTTTGGTAAGAAGCTATTTCCATACTTACGGAATGAACGTTGTTACTACCAACTGTTCAAATAATTATGGCCCAAAACAGCATGACGAAAAGTTAATACCAACCATCGTTAGAAAAGCACTTTCTGGGGAGAAAATACCGATTTATGGTGATGGTAAAAATATTCGTGATTGGTTATATGTAGAAGATCATTGCAAAGGAATTGATTTGGCTTACCAAAAAGGAACCACAGGAGAAACGTATAACATTGGAGGAAATAACGAACGCAATAATTTATATATTGCAAACAAAATCTGTGAAATTTTAGACGAAATAAAACCTAAAAATGAGTCCTACAAAAATCAAATTTCTTTTGTAAAAGATAGACTTGGACACGATTTCAGATACGCTATTGACGCAACTAAAATAGAAAATGAACTAGGCTGGAAAGCAGCTGAAAATTTTGAATCAGGAATCAAAAAAACCGTAAATTGGTATCTTAAAAAATATAATTCTTAAATGAAAGGAATAATTCTAGCAGGCGGCTCAGGCACAAGATTATATCCACTCACAAAAGTTGTGAGTAAACAATTGATGCCTATTTACGATAAGCCAATGATATATTATCCTTTAACCACATTAATGTCTGCTGGAATAAAAGAAATATTAATAATATCAACACCAAAAGACACAACAAAATTCAAAGAGCTTTTAGGAGATGGGAACGAATATGGTTGTGTTTTTGAATATGCAGTGCAAGAAGAACCAAAAGGTTTGGCTGAAGCATTTATAATTGGTGAGCAGTTTATTGGACAAGAAAAAGTAGCACTGATTTTAGGAGACAATATTTTTTATGGTTCTGGGCTAGATCAAACCCTTAAAGCTACAAATGATCCTGAAGGAGGCGTAATTTTTGCTTATCATGTACAAGACCCAAAGCGTTATGGTGTTGTTGAGTTTGATAACAATAATAAAGTAATTTCAATTGAAGAAAAACCAAATCAGCCAAAATCAAATTATGCCGTTCCAGGTATTTACTTTTATGATAACTCAGTAGTTGAAATTGCTAAAAACATTAAACCAAGCCAAAGAGGAGAACTTGAAATTACAGATGTAAACAAAGTATATCTAGATAAAGGAACTTTAAGCGTTCAAATTTTAGACAAAGGAACAGCCTGGTTAGATACGGGAACATTTAATTCCCTAATGCAGGCCTCACAGTTTGTTCAGGTTATTGAGGAGCGCCAAGGTCAAAAAATTGGATGCATCGAAGAAACAGCCTATAAAATGGGCTTCATCAGTAAAGCACAACTTCTGGAATTAGCAAAACCACTACTTAAAAGCGGTTATGGCGAATATCTTCAACAAATACAATAATATGGAAGCCAAAGAAACTTACCTAAAAGGCTGTTTTGTTATTTCCCCAAAAGTATTTAATGATAAAAGAGGGTATTTTTTTGAAAGCTTTAATAAAGAAAAATTTGAATCGTTAGCAGGAATTTCAATTGATTTTGTTCAAGACAATCAATCTCTATCCTCAAAAGGAGTGTTGAGAGGGCTGCATTTCCAAACAGGAGAATTTGAACAAGCTAAATTAGTGAGAACTGTAAAAGGAAGCATACTTGATGTATGTGTTGACCTTAGAAAAAACTCTAAAACTTTTGGGCAATATTTTTCTATAATTTTAGATGATAAAAACCACCAACAATTATTCATTCCTCGAGGATTCGCTCATGGATTTCTTTCCCTAGAAAATAACACAATTATAAATTATAAATGTGATAACTACTATAATAAAAATGCCGAAAAAGGCATTGTTTATAATGATAAAACTTTAAATATCGATTGGAATATTGATAATTCTAAGGTTATTTTATCTGATAAAGACAAAGAATTACCAGATTTTGACACATTTTTCTCATGAAAACAAAAATCTTAGTCACAGGAGCCAATGGACAACTAGCTAAGTGTATAAAAGATTTAGAACCAAATTTTTTAAACTTCAATATAAGCTTTAAAAATTCCTCTGAATTAGATATTGCCAATCCAAACCAAGTTAGTGATGTTTTTAAAAGCAATAAGTTTGATTGGTGCATCAATTGTGCAGCATATACAAACGTAGAAAAAGCTGAAACAGAGACGGAAAAAGCCTTTAAAATAAATCAATTAGGAATAAAAAACATTGCTTTAGCATGCCGTGATTACAACACAAAATTAATTCACGTTTCAACTGACTTTGTGTTTGATGGAAAGTCATCCAAAGCCTATACAGAAAAAGATGAGCCCAACTCAATCAATGTTTATGGATTATCAAAACTAAAAGGAGAAAAAGAGCTACAAAGCATTTTAAACGAGTACTTTATAATAAGAACATCTTGGCTTTATTCTGAATATGGAAGTAATTTCCTAAAAACAATGCTTAAACTTGCAGAGACAAAAAGGGAAATCAATGTGGTTTCAGACCAAATAGGAACTCCAACATATGCTAGGGATTTGGCTAATATTATTCTAAACATTATAAAATTAGACGCCAAGAAATACGGAATTTACAACTATAGCAATCAAGGCGAAACAAGCTGGTATGACTTTGCCTCAGAAATTTTTAAAATATGTAAAGCCTCAATTAAAGTTAAACCTATAACAGCATCAAACTATCCAACACTTGCAAAAAGACCAAAATTTAGTGTGTTAGACAAAACCAAAATTAAAAACACATTCAATATTTCCATTCCACATTGGAAAGATAGTTTGGAAATAGCGATAAAAAATTTAAATGGATAAGTACTTACAAATAGCAATTGAGGCATCTTTAGAAGCAGGAAAAGCCATAATGGATGTATATAACACTGCATTTGAAGTTGAAATTAAAGATGACAAATCACCTTTAACCGAAGCAGACAAACGTGCAAACACCATTATTAATTCATATTTGGAGAAAACGGAATTTCCAATTATAAGTGAAGAAAATAAGCAAACTGATTTCCAAAAAAGGAATCAATGGACAACTTGTTGGGTTGTAGATCCAGTTGATGGCACCAAAGAATTTATTAAGCGGAACGGAGAGTTTACAGTAAACATAGCCTTAGTAAAAAATGGTGTTCCACAACTTGGAGTTATTTACGCACCTGCGACAAAAGATTTATATTTTGCAGATGTAAATAAAAAACAAGCGTTCAAAGCAGAATTAGAAATGCACAACACATCTATTAATATCGTTTTGAAAAAAGCAAATTCATTACACCCAAATAAAACAGACTCAAATTTAGTTCGTGTTGTAGGAAGCCGATCTCATATGAACAGTGATACTTTAGAGTTCATAAAATCTTTGAAAACTAAAGGAAAAAAAACCGAAATTGTCTCAAAAGGAAGCTCATTAAAATTTTGCTTAATTGCAGAAGGCTTAGCTGATGTTTATCCTAGGTTTGCCCCAACGATGGAATGGGATACAGCAGCAGGGCAAGCAATTTGCAATGCTGTTGATATTGAAGTAATATCCCAAGAAACCAGCCAACCATTGTTATACAACAAAGAAAACCTTTTAAACCCTTGGTTTATAGTATCTATAAAATGAAAGACAATTCACATAAGAGGCATGTAGCAAAAGCCATTACGTGGAGATTGGTTGGTACTATAGATACCATGATTTTATCTTGGATTATTTCAGGGAATCCTATATTTGGAGTAAAAATTGGAGCTATAGAAATGCTTACCAAAATGGTGCTTTATTATTTTCATGAACGATTTTGGTATAATACAACAGTAACCAATGCTAATAAAAGGCATATTTACAAAACTATTACTTGGAGACTAGTAGGTACTTTAGACACAATAATAATAGGTTATTTAGTAACAGGCAATGCAATTATTGGACTTAAGATTGGTTTTTTTGAAGTTGCTACTAAACTCATATTATATTATCTTCATGAAAAAATTTGGTACAAATCCAATTTTGGTATTGAAGACAGAAAACATTAATAAAAATGGAACCTCATATTTCGCTTCATAATTTTAGTATTTCAGTTAAAGACAGACGAGAACAAAATAAGCATAATTCTTTTGTTTTATGGTTTACTGGCTTATCTGGAGCAGGAAAATCTACAATAGCCAATGCTCTGGAAACGGAAATGTATAAAAGAGGAATTCATACTTATTGTTTAGATGGCGATAATGTGAGAAATGGTTTAAATAAAGACCTAACCTTTAAGCCTAAAGATCGCATTGAAAATATAAGAAGGGTAGCAGAAATCACAAAACTCTTAATAGATTCCGGAATAGTTGTTTTAGCAACTTTTATCTCACCATACAAATCAAATAGAGACACTATAAAAAGTATTGTTGGAAAAGATAATTATGTTGAAATTTACATAAATACAAGTCTAGAAGAATGCGAACGTAGAGATGTAAAAGGGCTGTACAAAAAAGCACGAAAAGGTGAAATAACGAATATGACAGGAGTAACTGCACCATTTGAACCACCAGAATCACCAAATATTGAGATAAATACCGAAACCGAAACCGTTTCAGAATCCGTTAAGCGTATTTTAGAATATATTAGTCCTAAATTACAAACGTATAATAATGAGTAAATACTATTTAAATTATCTAGATGAATTAGAAAGCGAATCCATTTTTATTTTAAGAGAAGTGTATGCGCAATTTCAAAATCCGGTAATATTATTTTCTGGAGGAAAAGATTCAATTCTAGTAACACATTTAGCAAAAAAAGCATTTTACCCATGTAAAATACCATTCCCTTTACTTCATATTGATACTGGTCATAATTTTCCTGAAACCATCCAATTTAGAGATAAATTGATAGAACAACTAGGATTAAATTTAATTATTGGCTCTGTTCAAAAATCAATAGATCAAGGAAGAGTTTCAGAAGAAAAAGGAAAAAATGCAACTCGCAATGCGCTTCAAATAACAACACTTTTAGATACCATTGAAGAGAATGAAATAGATTGCGCTATTGGAGGAGGACGACGTGATGAAGAAAAAGCAAGAGCCAAAGAACGGTTTTTTTCCCATCGCGATGAGTTTGGACAATGGGATCCAAAGAACCAAAGATCAGAACTTTGGAATATATTAAACGGGCGACATTTTTCTGGAGAACATTTTAGGGCTTTCCCAATTAGTAATTGGACTGAAACAGACGTTTGGAATTATATAGAAAGAGAGAATATAGAAATCCCTTCATTATATTTTGCTCATGAAAGAGAAGTTATATGGAGGCAAAACTCATGGATTCCAAACTCTAAGCACTTAATACTTCAAGAGCATGAAAAAATAGTTACCAAAAAAGTGCGTTTCAGAACCTTAGGAGATATAACGATTACTGGAGGTATAGAATCCAATGCAGATACACTTGAAAAAATAACCCTAGAGGTTGCGGCGATGCGTCAAACAGAAAGAGGTAATAGAAGTGATGATAAGCGTTCCGAATCGGCCATGGAAGACAGAAAAAGAGAAGGCTATTTTTAATTTTTTTAGACAATAAAATGTTAGACAACAACCAACTATTACGTTTTACAACTGCTGGAAGTGTAGATGATGGCAAAAGCACACTTATAGGTCGTTTGCTATATGATTCAAAATCCATATTTGAGGATCAATTGGAAGCAATAGAAAACATAAATAAGAAAAAAGGCCTTGATGGTGTTGACTTAGCCTTATTTACAGATGGATTAAGAGACGAACGCGAACAAGGTATTACAATAGATGTTGCCTATCGGTATTTTACCACACCAAAACGTAAATTTATTATTGCTGACACACCTGGACATATTCAATACACCAGAAATATGGTCACTGGAGCCTCAACTGCTAATGCTGCCATTATTCTTGTAGACGCAAGGCATGGTGTTGTTGAGCAAACAAAAAGGCACACGTTTATTGCATCTTTGTTGCAAATTTCCCACGTCATAGTGTGTATTAATAAAATGGATTTAGTAGATTTTTCTGAAGATGTGTTTAATGATATCATTAGCCAATTTGAGGAGTTTGCATCAAAATTTATGGTTAAAGATTTACGTTTTATACCAATTAGCGCCTTAAAAGGAGATAATGTTGTAAACAGATCTTCGCACATGCATTGGTATCCAGGTGCTCCGTTATTGCATACTTTAGAAACGCTTCACATTAGTAGCGATATTAATAAAGTAGATGCGCGTTTCCCAGTACAAACTGTATTAAGACCTCAAGATGAATTGCATAGAGATTATAGAGGGTATGCAGGAAGAGTGGCAAGCGGTGTATTTAGATTAGGTGATGAGGTTACAGTATTGCCTTCTGGGTTTTCATCAAAAATTAAATCAATTGATACGTTTGAAGGTCAGCTTAGTGAAGCATTTGCTCCTATGTCTATAAGTATAAAACTTGAAGACGATATAGATATTAGTCGAGGCGATATGATTGTAAGAACCAACAATAAGCCAAATATATCACAAGACATCGAGGTAATGTTATGTTGGCTGCATAATGAGAAAGCTAAACCAAGAGCAAAATATACAATTATGCATACCTCAAACGAACAAAAAGCAATGTTAAAAGAAATAATTTACAAAATAAACATTCACTCATTAGAGAGGAACATTGAAGATAAAGACTTGAATATGAACGATATTTCAAAAGTCAAAATACGCACCACCAAACCCCTAATGTTTGATTCCTATAGAGACAACAGGACAACAGGAAGTATTATTTTGGTTGATCACGCTACAAATGAAACTGTAGCAGCGGGAATGATAGTTTAAAGTTAAAGCATACCTAACTTATTGATTAAAAAACAACAATATAACTTGTTTAGAGCCTGTGTTATCTTATTTTTGCGCAATTAAATGATAAAATGGGATTTTCATTATAAAGACCAACTCAAATCATAATGCAATGAAAAAGAATTTAATAATTTTTGGAACGCGACCTGAAGCCATAAAAATGGCACCTCTTGTAAAAGCCTTTCAAAAAAACAACAATGCTTTTGTTACCAAAGTGTGCATTACAGCACAGCACAGAGAAATGTTGGATCAAGTCCTTTCATTTTTTGAAATCACACCAGATTATGATTTGGATTTAATGAAGCCTAATCAAAACTTATATACACTTACGGCAGATATAATTACAGGTTTGAAAGCAGTATTAGATGAATTTAAACCAGATTTTGTATATGTTCATGGTGACACCACCACAACGATGGCAGCAAGTATCGCAGCGTTTTATTCTGGCGCTCAAGTATGCCATGTTGAAGCAGGGCTAAGGACATTTGACAAAAGATCACCATTCCCAGAAGAAATCAATAGAAGTATTGCTGGACGAATATCTGATTATCATTTTGCACCCACTGAAACCTCAAAACTAAACCTAATTAATGAAAATATTTCTAGTAAAAGTATCATTGTAACAGGTAATACAGTTATTGATGCCTTAAATTATAGTGCTTCAAAAGTTACAAGTAACAGATTTAAAGACCCAGAAATTGAAAACTTAAAACCTGTAGTTGATACCACCCAAAAAATAATTTTAGTAACAGGTCATCGCAGAGAAAATCATGGAGAAGGATTCATTAACATTTGCAAAGCATTAAAAGAAATTGCCAAAAACCATCCAGAGTTCAATATTATATATCCAGTACATTTAAATCCAAATGTTCAAAAACCAGTTTATGAACTATTGGATAGTGTAACAAATATAAAATTGATAAATCCACTTTCTTATCCTGCTTTTGTTTGGTTAATGGAAAAAGCCTATCTGATAATAACTGATAGTGGAGGTGTTCAAGAAGAGGCTCCAAGTCTAGGAAAACCTGTTTTAGTAATGCGAGACACTACGGAAAGACCAGAGGCAGTTGATGCTGGAACGGTCTTATTAGTAGGAACCAATACTGAAAAAATAATATCGGAAACCAAACGTTTAATTGAAAACAAACAAGCTTACGAAGGCATGAGTAAACTACACAATCCTTATGGAGATGGTATGGCTTGTGAACGTATAGTAAACCATATTTTAAATATAAATTAATCACAAAAAGATTAAAAGCATGAATCAACCAGAAGTTGTGATGATTGGATTAGGCTATATAGGTTTGCCTACAGCAGCATTAATTGCTCAAAATAAAACCTACGTCCACGGAGTGGACATAAACCCTAAAATTGTAGAAACAATTAATGCAGGTAAAATACACATAGTTGAGCCTGAATTAGATACAGCAGTTGCAAATGCAGTCAAAGAAGGGTACTTAAAAGCCTCTACAGCTCCTGTTAAGGCAGATACCTATCTCATTGTAGTGCCTACTCCTTTTAAGGCAAAGAATGAACCAGATATATCTTTTGTTGAATCTGCTACAAGGGCAATACTGCATCTTTTAAAAGAGAATGATCTATATATTATAGAATCTACATCTCCAGTTGGTACCACAGAAAAAATGATGGAACTTATTTATTCAGAAAGACCAGATTTAAAAGGTAAATTGAATATTGCCTATTGTCCTGAACGTGTACTTCCAGGAAACGTTATGTATGAATTGGTTCATAATGATAGGGTTATTGGAGGTGTTGATAAAAAATCAACAGAAAAAGCAGTATCTTTTTATCGCCAATTTATAAAAGGAGATTTACATGAAACCAATGCAAGAACTGCTGAAATGTGTAAACTAGTTGAAAATTCATCAAGAGATGTACAAATTGCTTTTGCAAACGAACTATCTCTTATATGTGATAAGGCAGACATTAATGTTTGGGAGCTTATAGCATTAGCAAACAAACATCCTAGAGTTAATATTTTGCAACCGGGTTGTGGTGTAGGCGGACATTGTATAGCAGTTGATCCTTATTTTATTGTTGCAGAATATCCGATGGAATCAAAAATTATTGGAAAAGCCAGAGAAATAAATAATTATAAGTCGTTTTGGTGTGCCGAAAAGATACAAACCGCAAAATTAGAGTTTGAATTGAAACATGGCCGAAAGCCAACTGTAGCCTTAATGGGATTGGCATTTAAACCTGATATTGACGATTTAAGAGAATCACCTGCTAAATATATAGTGCAAAAAGTACTTCAAAACGCAAACAATGAAACGCATTACATTGTAGAGCCTAATATAGCCGAACATAATGTATTTAAAATAACAGACTATGAAATAGCTGCTGAAAAGGCTGATATTATCGCTTTTTTGGTTGCACATAAAGAGTTTAAAGCATTAAACATTGCAGCTGATAAAAAAGTATTGGATTTTTGTGGAATTAAAAAATAAAAAAAATGAAACGTTTATTGGGACTATTAATTGTTGTATCTAGTATTTCTTGCATAGATAAAGATTCTTTCTCATATCACTTAAATAATGGATTAAGTGATTATCAAATGAAAAGACCTGTAAATGAAAAGTTAAACGAGGATATTTTTGTTCAAGACATAGCCTTTTTTAAACAAGATAGTACTTTTATAATGGTATTGAAGCTAGATGAAAACACCAAAGCTGATGTGGTAGAAAAGTACTCATTAGCAATCCATGCATTTGTAGATAAGGCTTTCTTAGTAAAAAGAGATGATTATTTATTATTGGATTATAAACCTGAATTAATTAAGTACGATGCTAATAGTTATCTAGTTAAAGAGTTTAAAACCAATGCCAAAAGATTAGATAGTTTAGATTTATTTTTATACGATAGAGATAAATATAGACAAATATTAGGCAGAAAAATTACAATTAGAAATATAGGCTTATAAGCAATCTTATAAAATTACATGCTCCTAGATATACTTAAAAAGAAGTTATTTTCTAATATCTCATTTGTTCTATTAGTTTTTGGGGCTGGGAGTAATTTTTTGCTAACTATTTTTGTAAAAAAAACGTTTTCAGTACATGAGTTTAATACTTATTCTTTGTTTTTAACTTATATCGGTGTTATTTCTTCATTTGGATTAATAGGCCTAGATCAAGTTTTTTTAAGACTGTCAAAAATTGAAAATCAAAAAAAAGTATGCATAAACAAAGACGTTCTAACCTCAATAATAATTGCGGTTTTTGTTGTTCCTATTTTTGTTTCAATTTATTTTTCTCAAAAGAGTTTAAATATCCACCTATATCAATTTATAGCAACAGGGATAGGTATTAATATTATTATATTAAATTATAATATTTTCAGATTAATTAGTGAATTTAGTAAAGCTCAAATATTTAAAAACGGCTATAGAATCTTATTTCTAATTGTATTAGCATCCTTAGTATTACTATTTAATGTTAGCTTAAACATCACTGAGGTAATTAATATTGTTGTCGTTATAGTAACAATTTTTGCGTTAATTGGTTTTTACGTTATCTGGTATAAAACCATTTTAGTTAATGAAAAGACCTTTAACTTCTTGCATTTTTTTATTTCATTTTCTATAAACTTGGCTCTTATTACAATACTTAGTTTTGGGGAAAGAATTTTAATTTTAGATAATATTGGTGAAAATGAATTCGGGAAGTATTTTTATTATTCAACAATATTTTTGTTTCCGTTAACACTTATTCAGCAATATGTTGGTTTTAAGGAGCTGGTTGGCTTTAAAAAGCAAATAAATGCTAATATTGTTCGATTAAAAACCAAAACCATTATTGTATTAGGTTTTGCTATTGTTTTTTTAATAGTTATTGTTTCTATTATTGATGGCGGCTATTTCTTGGAAATAGATTATAAAAGTGATTATGTACTTATAATATTATTATCCTTATTGGGAATTACTAAATTAATTTATGGTATTTTTTCAGCTATTCTAGGTGCAATTGGTAACACTAATGAAATTTATCATATAAATATTTTAACAGTAGTATTTATATTACTATCTCTTGTATATTTATACCTATTTAGTATGACATTGGTATCAATTGTATGTTGTTTGATCATAGTGTTTTTATTAAGATCCTTTTTCATTTATTATAAATATGTTATCAGTGCAAAAAGATAAAGCAGTAATAAACTTAAATGAGACAATATTGCTTTTATTGTCACTTACTTATGCTGGTATTTCAAGTAATATTTTTTTTGGGTTCAGGGTTGTAGATTTTCTTATCTTCTTGTTTTTCGTATTAAAACTTAAAAAAAAAATAGACTTAAATATGGTCATCATTTTTGGTCTATGGCTAACCTCTGTATTTCTATCTACTCTAATAGGGGTTGCTTATAAGGCTCCATTTGTAGCAAGTGATTTAAGATTTTTTTTAGTATTCATATTAGCAGCATATATTGGCTATTCTGTTGGGAAACAATCAACTATTAAAATGGAACCGTTGTTTTATAAGCTTATGCTTTTTACACTAATTATTTATTGCATAATACCATTTCTTGACTTTCTAAGATTTTTTTATATTCCTGAAAGCTTTCAAAAAGACGAACACGCTAACACAATTTTTGGACCAAGTACGATTATTGTTAATTACTTATTTGTTTATCTTGTTTTAGTTAATAAGAATAGGTCGTTTTGGTTTTATGCTTCTTATTTAATTTTTGCCTTAATAGTATATAGCTTTAGAATTTCAAGAACCGACTTGGCGTTAATGCTATTGTTCTTTATATGGTCTGTTCTATATAGACTGGGAGAGCGAATCAAGTTAAAGCATGTATTGTTGGCTTTAGCATTGTTCATTGTTGGAGTTGTTGGATTATATGTAAATGAGAATGAAAGAATACAAGGGCTTTTTAACCCTGGAGAAGATTCATCATTTGTTTATAGAATACTTTCCAACAATGAGTTTTTAAGACAATTTTCAGAATCTACTAGTATAAATAAATTTTTAGGGTTTGGCATTGGCTCAACGATTGACACGCATTTTAATGACTGGTTTGGAGATATTACGCTCACTATTTTAGATAATGGACCTTTAACAGTAATGATGAAAACAGGTATTTTTGGATTGCTCATTTTTATTGCAATATTATATTATCCATTAAGAGGTTTTTCTTTTAAAAGAAAAATGGTTCTTATATTTCCAATTCTGTTATCATTATCATTATTTAGTCATGTCATATATAATTTATTATATATTTTAGGTTTTTATTTTATATGCTTTAAGCTAAAAACACTTAAACATTAATATCATTTACTCAATGAATCTATACTATTTAACAGTAGAAGGGATAACCTCAACAGTATTTGAGTCTCAGGTACTTGGATTAGCAAATGGTCTAGAAAAGAAAGGGTTTCCAGTAAACTTGTTAATTGGTCAAAAATATAAATCAAGAATACCTTTATTTAAGCTTATATTATTATTAATAAAAAAAAGGGTAAGTTTTATTTTTCACGGATCAAATCTTAATCATGATAATATTGCCAATAAGGTATTAATTAGGCTGCCCAAAAACTCCCCATTGATCTTGCACTGTAGGAATGTAGAGGCGGCTTATGTGGGACTATTGGTCAAAAAAAAAGCAAAGCAACCAATCCAAATAATTTATGATGTAAGAGGTTATGTGGAGCAAGAGAAAGCATTCTTTAACGAGCCAGAAAGAGAACAACTATTTAAATTGCTAAACAATCAACTATTTAAAGCGGATATTTATTATAGCTTTGTCTCAAACGAATTGTACCAACTTTACAACGAAAAGTATAATATTCCTTTATCAAAAGTAATTTTTTGTAATAGTGGTTATAATGATGCGGTTTTTACAATTCCAAAAGAAGAAGCTTTAGATAAGAATAACGCTATAATTAAAATACTTTTTGTGGGAGGAAACCAAGCCTATCAAAAAACGGAAGAAATAATTTCCATTTTAGCCAAAAAAAAGGGAGTTGAACTTACTGTAGTTACTCCAAAACCTTTAAAAATAAAAAAAGAAAGCGACAATGTTGTGTTGTTAAACAATTTGTCTCAAAAGCAGATAAATGAATTGTCAGATAAATTTGACTATGGAGTTATTTATAGAAGTAGCGAGCTTTTTAACGAAGTAGCAACACCTACAAAAGTATCTGAATATTTGGGAAAAGGCTTAAGAGTTATAGCAATAAATTCAGCAGGTGCTTACACTAAAGTTTTTTTAGAAAATGAATGGTTAGGATTTATAGTAAAAACAGAAACTGAATTAATATCGTTGCAATTAACAAAGACAACTTTTAAGGAGAAAAAATTAATAAGTGACTATGCAAGGAATAACTTTTCTCTTTCCACGAATATTAGTAAATATATAAGTTTATATAAAAAAATCGATGAAAGCTTTTAAGAAAGACATAGCAAGGATAGAAGGACGATTTTTAAGAAAAATTTTAAATATTAGTTTTTGGATAATCTTAAACTATAGGATATCAAACTTTTTTTATTATAAAAATTTATTTGTAATCTCTAAGGTGTTTTGGTTTATAAATAGAATTGTTTTTACTGTCGATATTGACCCAGGAGCAAAACTAGCTGGTGGATTAAAATTGATTCATCCCATGTGCATTGTTGTGGGGAGAGAAGTAAACAGTTTAGGCAGGCTTACCTTATATCAATCCACTACTTTAGGGGGAAGTAATAACCAAGAAGAAATTCATAATGGCATTTTAATTAGGCAACCTTACATTTATGATAATGTAGTGATTTATACATCTTCAGTAGTGATAGGTCCAATTGTAATAGGCGAAAATTCAATTATATCAACAAACTCTACTGTCACAAAAGATGTGACTGGCAATTCGGTTGTCTTTGGGGTAAATAAAATTAAACCAAATGAAAATCATTAGTCTATATACAGATTTTGGTAATGATGGCGGTGCGCAAAACATATACTTGTCAATACATGATTAACTTAAAACTAAAAAAATGACTAATACTATTTTGAATTCAGAAAATTGTAATATAAGAATAGCGGAAACAATGAGTGCCTTAACTCAAATATTGGTTAATTGTGAAAGCAATATTGTAGAAACGGTAATTTTATTAGGTTTTCACCATCCAAATGATGGTGGGGGCGGTATTTTTTATTTAGATTGCTCAAAGACGCAGCAGGACCATAATGGCGGTACCGTGATTGCTATTGAAAAGGATTTTCCATTAGTTTGGAATGGAAATCAACAATGGTTTAACCCTCCATTAAGTACAAACCAAGGATGCTGGGTAAGACAAATAACAGAAAAACCTGTAAATGCTCTATGGTTTGGAGCTAAGGATGAAAGTGATGTCCCTATTAGTAACGCTGTTGACTCTACAATTCCAATTAATAAGGCTATTGAGTACGCTCATTCTTCTGGGGTTCATTACTTGTATATTCCTATAGGTAAATTTATTATTGATGGAACTATAAATGCTATTGATCATCAAGTTGCAGAAAAAAGAATAAAAATAGTAGGAGATTACATGGGGCACTTGCCCAATGTTGGAACAGTTCTTTTTAGAAAAGAAAATACCAACAACCAAAGCCCTATTTTATCAATTGACACAACAAATGGCGGCTTAATTAATTATGGAAGCGTTCCTTTTTTAGAAATTTCGAATCTTTCTTTTGTTGGAGATACAACCATCGAACACAAAGGAATTTATATTAGAACAGTTGGATTAAACAATCCTTCATTTAAAAATTTACATTTTGAATATGTTCAAGGTACACCTTTACAAATTATTCAAAGTTCTACTGTTTCTCGATGTGAATTTATGTTGGTTGAAAGAATGGTTGTAGGAATGGATTGGGGGACATATAATAAGCCAGAAGGAAAAAGCAGGCCTGATAATACCATATGTAATGGGATATGGCTTGAAGGAGTCGATTCAGAATTCGATGTCATTACAATTAGAAAAAGTCAGTTTTCCGGCGGAAAATTTGCGCCAGGTATTTTAGCAGATGTTAAGGGAGATGTGCTATCTATTGAGGATACACAAATTCACCAACAATCAAATTCAATCTTAACATCTATTAGAGAGTTCAATTTAAAAGGAGGCTATATTGAAAGATCAGAAAATGTAGCAATCAAACTATTAAATAATAAAAGTAGTAGATATAGAGGGGTTAAATCATTTAGAATTACTGGCACTCTATTTTCTTTGCTTTCTGATGTTTTGGAGATGGTGGATCTTGAACCTATCGATTCATCTACTAAGGGATATATAGGTGAATTTTATGTTTTAGGAGAAACACAGGGAAGTTATCAAAATACTAATTTAATAAAGGAAATTGGCATCAACTCAAATATAGAAGTGGGTCGGTTTTCTAGTAACTCGGGTAACATAAACCTTTTTAATCAATCAGTTACAAGTGAATCTAAAAAGGAAAATGTTACGGGAATGATGTCTAATATATATAGTTCAAAAAATGAAAAGTTTAATAAAATCACCTATAAAATAAATGAAAACCCTTCTCCTTATTATACAACCTATATTCATTTTGATGAACAGCAAAATGAAGAATTTGGCCTCGTTTTTAGGAGAAGAGTGGCTGATGGAGAATTATATTCACCTTTTGTTTTAGGAAGTTCAGGAGGATTTAAGTTTAGAACTTATAAAGCATCAACTGGACAAGAGCCAGCGATTTTTGCAGATTATACGGGAAATGTTCATATAGGTAAAGAAACATCAGCAACCGAAAAACTCGAGGTATTTGGTAACGTAAAGGCTAATGCCTTTATAGCTGCAAATACAATATATTCAGATTATGTGTTTGAAAAATATTTTACAGGGAAATCGGAAATCAATAAAACCTATCAACTTAAAAGCCTAGAAGAGGTAGAGCGATACCTTAAAAGCAATTTTCATATGGAAGGTTATGAACCAATAAAAGATGTTAAAAGAGACTCTGAAGGCAACTTTCTAATAAATGTAAGCAGGCAATCGTCTTTAAATAAAGAAAAAATTGAAGAAATTTTATTGTATCTCATAATCCAAAACAAAGAAATAAAAGCTCTTAAAGAAGAAAACAGAAGTCTTTTATCGAAGATTGAAAATCTTGAAAAGATGAAGAAGTAAATTATTAACTCATCTAAAAAGATGATAGAAACAGTAGTAGAATGAAAATCATTAGTCTATATACAAGCTTTAGCAATGTTGGCGGTGCGCAAAACATGTGCTTGTCAATACATAATGGCCTTCTAAAAAAAGAAGGAATAGAAAAGGGCTTGGTGAGCAGTTTTTCCAGTTACCAACAGATTGATGCTACATATATACAACAAATAACAAAAAACGAATACATAAAGTTTAACTCTTTTAAGCTTATAAAAAATAACCCTGATGCTATTTTTATTTCGCATCACAGAAAAATAACAACCCTTTTGGTGCTAACCGCTAAAATATTTTTGAAGAAGATAAAAATAGTTCATGTTGCACACACTCAAAACGGTACTTTAAAACACTTAACTTTTTTACCAAAAAGAATAGTAAGTGTCTCACATAAGGTCGATCAAAGTATAAAAGAATATTTTGATAAACATAGTAAAGTAATTTACAATGGGATTAATGATGTGAGAAACTCTTCAAAATTAGAGAGGTCAAAAAAACTAAAAGTTTTATGGCCAGGGAAGATTTATGGTTTAAAACAACAATTAACAATAACAAAGGAATTAAAACAACATATACCAGATAATGTTACCATACTTTTTGCTGGTGATGGCCCACAGTTGGGCTTACTTAAAGAGGAAATTAAGAATCATCAGCGTTTTGTGGCATTGGGCTATATTAAAGACATGGAGCGTTTATATAAAGAAGCAGACTTTGTACTGCTTTTTTCCAAAAACGAGGGCTTGCCTTTAAGTTTAATAGAAGCAATCTCTTACGGTGTTCCGTGTATTTGCAACGATGTAGGAGGTAATACTGAAGTAATAGAAAACCGTAAAAACGGTTATGTTGTTTCTTCTATTGAAGATTTAAAAAACACTTTAAAGGAGCTCCCAAATATGGCCGATTGCACCTATGCTACTTTAAGTAAAAATGCCAAGGAACAATTTAAGATAAAGTTCAGTTATGATAACATGATTGAGAACTATTACAATTACTTGATTGATGAATTTAAGGAACATTAGTTTAGAACAGGGCTATCAATTTTTATTGGTTGCACTTGCCGTTAGTTTGTCGCTTCCAGAGCGTGTGGCTCCATTGGTTATTATAGCTTTGGTTTTAGTTTCTGTGGCTTTAAGAGTTAAACATAAAATAGGGTTAAAATACCAGCCTATAGTAGCTTATCTGTTTTTTGCCATTTTTGTTTATTATTCTATAAGGCTTTTTGGTAGCCATAATGTTCATGTAGGTATAAAATTTATAGAAAAAAACTTAGCGTTTGTGGCATTGCCGTTGGCAATTCTGCCTAACTTTATTAAACACGTTAATTCGGTTTATAAAGGCTTTATTTTGGGGTTTTCGGCGGTTGCTGTTTTTACTATGTTTTTTTGTGGGGTTGATTATTTGTTTTTTAATTCAGAAAATCGGTGGTATTTTCAAAACATTGAGGATTATGGTTTCCACCCAACCTATATGGGGCTTTACGCTATAATAAGCATTGTTATCTTAGATCGAAATAAAATTTTCAGAAAGAAGGTTAATTTATTACTAATAAGTATAAACATACTTTTTATTATTTTTTCAGCAAGCAGAATAGCTCTTCTAGCTTTGATAGTGTTATTTGTATATAGAGCAATATTTTTTAGAAAGAAAGAATATATCATTGCTTTAATAGTGTCATGCATTGTCTCTGTTTCTTTTTACTTTATATCTAATGATTTTCAATATAAAATCAACCAATTAGCAACTTTTAAAGGCTTGAACCATTATGATAATAATGATTATGGTAGCGTATCTGTAAGAGTGGCTAAGATTATTGCGGCAAAAAATGTTTGGAAAGAAAATGTTTGGTTTGGATATGGTACAGGAGGGCTAAATGATGAGTTAAACAAACAGTACAGGTCTAAGGCTATTGAATGCTGGCCTTGTTCCCAAAGAAAGTATAATCCTCACAACCAATATTTAAGTATTTTAGCTGGTCATGGTATATTAGGTTTTGTTTTATTTCTTTTATTAATTGGGTATATTGCTTATCATGCCATAAAGAACAAAGACTATATGGTTTTAGAATTTATATTGGCATTTTTGGTTTTTGGCTTAACAGAATCTATTTTAGAAAGGCAAAAAGGAATTTTATTATTTACTTTTTTATGTTTTTATTCTTTTACAACAATGAAGCATCCTGAAAAAAACAAATCCATTAATTGATGTGGCAAATTGATAAATTTTTTTACAAAGGACATTATTTTATTGCTTTTTTTTCAATAAGCTTATTACTCTCTGTAGGCTATAAATATATGTTGTTTTATCAAGGAGAACACTTAAAATACACTTGGATTCCAGACGCCATTTTTTTTGTTGCAATTAGTTTAGTATTATTTTACAAAAGAGATTATAACCTTATCTTAATAACACTCGCACTACTTTTAATAAAAGCAACAAGTTCATTATTGATTTTTCATTTTTATGACGACGTTTCACAATACTTTAAAGAAGTTTTAAAAACAGTATTTTCATTTTCTTTCGTTTTTTTTCTTTACGAATACTTAAAACACCTTAGAAAACGTGATATAATTTTCATTTTCAATTTTTTTAAGTTCACATTATTACTTGTCTGCTTTGCTATTATCATTGGGGCAATATTTTCATTTTCATTTTCAAAAACCTATATAAACCCAAGATTTGGTTTCTCAGGTCTTTTGTATCCATCTTCTTTTTCTAGTTATTTTATGATTACATCAACTTTAATTTTATATTTCTACAATAAGAATATTAAAAAAATATCTCCTGTTTTTATCATCATTACTATTTTATCATCATTACTCATAGGGACAAAGGCTGTTTATTTCTTTTTAATGGTTTTCTTACTCATGCTTTTTATAACTCATAAAACCTATAAAAATAAAATTGTAATGTCAGCTATTGCACTGGGATCAATTTTTACAGCTATAAATTATAATGTGTTTAAGACCTTCCTGATTAACAAATTCCAAATGCTCTATAGATTATATTTAGAAGAAAACACTTTGACCTTTTTATTGTCATTTAGGAATTTGAGCTTCCAAAATGCAAAAGTATATATTAGTGAAAACTGGAATATTGTCAATTATTTAATTGGAGGTATTAACAGAAAAAAAACACTCGTAGAAATGGAGCTAATAGACATATTTTTGAGCTTAGGTGTTATAGGGCTTATAATATTAGTCTTTTTTTATTACAAAATCCTATTAAAGCCGATACCTTTTAATAATGTAAACATCGTTCTTTTTGGAACCTTATTTTGTGTTATTATACTAATGGGAAATTCTTTAAAGTCAATTACATTGAGTTACATATTATCATTTTTGTATGTGATAGCAATTAAAAACCCTTTATACCTCGAAAAGCTTAATACATGATAGAGATTTTAAACACAAGAATTAATAATATCAATATGCAAGAAACATTGCAACTTATTGATTCTACTATAATAGAAGGGAAACAACTGCATCATGTTGTGGTCAACGCCGGAAAAATTGTAGCAATGCAAACAGATTTACAATTAAGGAAAAGCGTTAATGAAAGTGATATTATTAATGCAGATGGACAAGCTGTTGTTTGGGCTTCAAAAATTTTAGGTAAACCATTAAAAGAAAGAGTGGCCGGAATAGACCTTATGGAAAACCTAGTGAAAATGGCTCATGAAAAAGAATATAAAATTTTCTTTTTTGGAGCTAAAGAAGAGGTCGTATTAGACGTTATCAATAAATATAAAAATCAATACTCTTCTAATATCATAGCAGGTCATAGAAACGGTTATTTTAAAAAGGAAGAAGAACAAGATATTGCAAAACAAATTTCAAATAGCGGAGCAAATATCCTATTCGTTGCTATAAGCTCACCTACCAAGGAAAACTTTCTCTATGAGAATAAAGATTTATTAAATAATGTAAACTTTATTATGGGAGTAGGCGGAAGTTTTGACGTTGTTTCCGGAAAAGTTAAACGCGCACCATTATGGATGCAAAATGTAGGACTTGAGTGGTTTTATAGATTCTCTCAAGAACCTAATCGTATGTGGAAACGGTATCTAATCGGTAATACAAAATTTATTCTTTTAGTAATTAAAGAACGCATTGGTCTTAACTAAATGCCCACAATAGATCTTAATTACAAACAATTTGCAGCCACATAGATTTATATTACCTTTGGCACAATAAAATCTAGTAAATGAATATAAAAAACATCTGTTGTATTGGTGCAGGTTATGTTGGTGGCCCAACAATGGCTGTCATTGCTCAAAAATGCCCACACATAAAAGTCACTGTTGTAGATATTAATGATGCAAGAATTGCAGCGTGGAATAATGATGACCTAAATAAATTACCTGTATTTGAACCAGGGTTAGATGCTATTGTAAAACAGGCAAGAGGCAGAAATTTGTTTTTTTCCACAAACGTTGATAAAGCAATTGATGAAGCCGAAATGATTTTTATCTCTGTAAACACTCCAACAAAAACTTACGGAAAGGGAAAAGGTATGGCTGCAGATTTAAAATACATTGAATTATGCGCGCGACAAATAGCCAAAGTTTCAAAAACAAATAAAATTGTAGTTGAAAAATCCACACTACCAGTGCGAACAGCTTCGGCCATTAAAAGTATTTTGGATAATACAGGTAACGATGTACAGTTTCAAATTTTATCAAATCCTGAATTTTTGGCTGAAGGAACTGCAGTTTCAGATTTACTTAAACCTGATCGTGTACTTATAGGAGGAGACACAACACCTGAAGGCACTAAAGCAGTAAATGCCTTAGTAGGAATTTATGCTAATTGGGTGCCAAAAGACCGTATATTAACCACAAACGTATGGTCATCAGAGTTATCTAAATTAACGGCCAATGCTTTCCTCGCACAACGCGTATCTTCAATTAACGCAATGTCTGAAATTTGTGAAAAAACAGGAGCAGATGTTAATGAGGTTGCAAAAGCTATTGGAATGGATAGTCGTATAGGCTCAAAGTTTTTAAAAGCTTCAGTTGGATTTGGAGGATCTTGTTTTCAAAAAGACATACTAAATCTAGTATATATTGCCAAAAGCTATGGGCTTGATGAAGTGGCAAATTACTGGGAGCAGGTAATTATTATGAATAATCACCAAAAACAAAGATTTTCAGACAACATTGTGCGTACTTTATACAATACAGTATCAGGAAAAAAAATTGCATTTCTAGGTTGGGCTTTTAAAAAAGACACCAATGACACACGAGAATCTGCTGCAATTAATGTTGCAGACAACCTGTTAAATGAGCAAGCTAATATATCTGTATACGACCCAAAGGTTATTGAAGAGCGTATTTATTCCGATTTAGACTATTTGAACACACGTTCTTCTGAAGAAAACAAAGCGCTTCTAAAAGTAGAAAGCAACCCTTATAAAACATGCGATAAGGCACATGCTATTGCAGTATTAACAGAATGGGATGAATTTGCCAACTACGATTGGCAGAAAATATATAATAAAATGCAAAAACCAGCATTTGTTTTTGATGGAAGAGGAATTTTAGACCAAAATCTGCTCGAAGATATTGGATTTGTATATTATAAAATAGGTAAAGGAGTAGAGTAACATAAATTAAAAGCATCAAATTGAAAAAAAATGTTTTAATTACTGGAGCTGCAGGTTTTTTAGGGTCACATTTATGCGATAAATTTATCTCAGAAAATTTCCATGTCATTGGAATGGATAATTTTATTACAGGAGATATATCAAATATTGAACACCTAAAAAACAACCCCAATTTCCAATTTATTGAGCATGACGTTACTGAATTTGTAAAGATTGAAGGTAACCTCGACTATATCCTTCACTTTGCGTCTCCAGCCAGTCCTATAGATTATTTAAAAATACCGATTCAAACTCTTAAAGTAGGATCTTTAGGAACCCATAATTTATTGGGTTTGGCAAAAGCTAAAAAAGCTAGAATATTAATAGCATCAACTTCTGAGGTTTATGGAGATCCATTAGTGCATCCTCAGACTGAAGATTATTATGGCAATGTAAATACTATTGGACCACGTGGTGTTTACGATGAAGCAAAACGATTTCAAGAGTCCATAACTATGGCTTATCATCGGTTTCATGGCTTAGAAACTAGGATAGTCCGTATTTTCAATACTTATGGACCAAGAATGCGATTAAATGACGGACGAGTCATTCCTGCTTTTATGGGGCAAGCACTACGCGGAGAAGATTTAACCATTTTTGGAGATGGCTTGCAAACTCGCTCTTTTTGTTATGTTGATGATCAAGTAGAAGGAATTTATAGATTGTTGTTTAGTGATTATTCCTATCCAGTCAATATTGGAAATCCACATGAAATTTCCATAAAAGATTTTGCCAATGAGATTATTAAATTGACAAAAACAAACCAAAAGATCATCTATAAAGAGCTTCCTGTTGATGATCCATTGCAGAGACAGCCAGATATTTCATTAGCAAAAAAAATACTAAATTGGAGTCCAATAATTGGAAGACAAGAAGGAATGCAAAAAACTTTCGATTACTTTAAAAAGCTTCCTAAAGATAAGCTTTACAAAAGCGAGCATAAAGATTTTTCTAAACATATAAAAAAATAAATTGAATACGTTTACACAAGGTAGATATTCAGGCTACTTAAGCCCTATGTCATACTTAATAGATTTAGGTATCATAAACTCTTTGGCTATTTTGTTTTTCTTCAAAAATGTAGATCCTTTAACATATTCAATTTTTATAACCATCGGATGGATATTAATATCAATAACCTCAAAATTTTACCACGTATATAGATACACACCTGAAGTATCCATATTTGCATTAATACTAAAACAAATGGTGTTATTTACATTGTTTATGTTTGCTTTTTTTGGTTTTCATCATTCTTTAAGTGTGAGACCCATTTTAGTATTTGAATATGTGCTAGCATCGTTTGTAATTATAACCATTTTTAAATTTAGCATATATTATTTGCTTCAAAAATACCGATCTGAGTTCGGAGGAAATTATAGAAATACAGTTATTATTGGAAAAAACAAGAATACTGCAATTCTAGAATCTTTTTTTAAGAACAACCCAGAATATGGCTATACACATAAAAGAACTTTTGGTTTGAAAGGCGAAAATAGCCTTACACTTAATGATTGTTTTGAGTTTATTAATAAAGAAAATGTTGACGAAATATATTGCTCAATATCAGAACTAAATAATAAACAGATTGGCGAAATTGTAGATTTTGCAGATAACAACCTGAAAATCCTTAAGTTTTTGCCTGACAACAAGGGTATTTTCACAAAAAAATTGAAATACGAGTATTATGATTATATTCCAATATTATCATTGCGGAATATCCCACTTGAGGATTCTGTTAATTTGGTGATAAAAAGAGGGTTTGATATTGTGTTTTCTTCTGCTGTAATCATTTTTATTCTTTCTTGGTTAACGCCCATAATAGCTGTTTTAATTAAGTTGGAATCTAAAGGACCTGTTTTTTTTAAACAGTCAAGGAACGGGTTTAATTATAAAGAATTTGATTGTTATAAATTCAGGTCAATGACACCAAATAAAGATGCTCATTTACACCAAGCAACAAGAGGTGATCAAAGAGTTACAAAAGTTGGAAAGTTCATTCGCAAAACAAGCATTGATGAATTGCCTCAATTTTTCAATGTATTATTCGGAGACATGTCTGTTGTAGGTCCTAGACCTCACATGGTAAGCCATACAAATATGTATGCAAAACGCATTGATAAATTTATGGTAAGACACTTTGTAAAGCCAGGTATTACTGGATTGGCACAAACTAGCGGATTTAGAGGTGAAGTTGAAACTGATAAAGACATTATCGGTCGGGTAAAATATGATATTTTTTACATAGAAAACTGGTCATTATTACTGGATCTTAAAATTATTATTCAAACAGCTAGAAATGCCATAAGAGGAGAAGAAAAGGCATATTAAAAAGCTTTGGTTACATTATCTAATTGATTGTCAAAATCAAATTGTTCAAGAGCCAAACGTTGTATTTCACACCTATAGTCATAAGTTATTTTTAAGGGATCTATTTTTGAAATTGTAAAATTTAAATCTTTATAATTTCCAGCTTCTGCAATCCATCCTAAATTATATTTCTTAACAATGCTTTCACCTTCTCCACCACCAAAATATAAAATGGGCAATCCTACTCTGGCAAATTCAAATATTTTAGATGGCACAGACCCATAAATTCTATTTAACAAAGGAACAATAGCAACGTCATATTGCGAAAGTGATTTATGTAATGCTTGCCTTGTTACATTTCCATGAAAGTAAATAGGTAATTCAGGATGATTTTCAATAAAAGCATTTATTTGTTTTTCTTCTGCTCCAGAACCATATATATGGAGTTCTATTTTATTAAAATCTAACTTTTCACAAAGCCTGTAGACACCTTGTGCAACTCCTAAAAGCCCAGCATAAACTAATTTTATCTTTTTACCTGAAGCACTTCTAACCTCTGTTTTCGGTGTCTCAAAATTTGGGTAGTTTCTATATAAAAGAGAATTTTTATTGGGAATAATTGAAGTTACATGAGCTAATATTTCTTCACTTTGCCCTAACATCAAATCTGCTTTTTTATAATTAAATCGTTCAATTTTCTCGAGTACTGTATAACTAAAATTCTTTTTAAAAGCGCCAAGTTCTAATCCTGCAATTGGCCATAAATCACTAACATTTAAAACTAATTTTCGCTTTTTTGAACGTAAAAAAAACATTGAAGTAAAAGCAACTAACAAAGGAGGAGATTGTACAATAACTGTCTTTGGGATTCTATTCCAAAGAAAAAACCAGATTAAACTAAAACTGTACGACAACATTGCGATTAACCTTAAGAGTTTGTTTTTGGAGTTACTAGCATAAATCCATAAGCGATGAATAGTGATATTATTTTCAACTGAAGTTTGCTTAAACTTACCCTTGTAGGCATCAAAAATTTTTCCTGTAGGGTAATTAGGCAATGGTGTTATGACATGAACTTTAAAGCCTCTTTTTTCTAACCCTTCAGCTAAATGGAAAATACGATTTGAAGCTGCTCCAATTTCAGGAGGAAAATAACTCGTTATGATGAGAATATTATTCACTAATGTAGCTTAGTTATTAATGATGAGAACTGTTTCAATTTACCACTTTTTGATCGTTGTAATTGATTTTGTCGTTCAAAAATAATTTGCAGTCCATTTTCTAGGTAACGTTCCATTTCATTTGTGATGGAAGTCTTCTTTTTTTCTGAAAGTTCATCAGAACTTACATAAATAATTTTAAATGTGTCTTTTTCATGCTGCTCAATCACAAACTCCTTTACATTTCCATTGTCTTCAATTATACTTTTAGTGATGTAATAAAAAGTTAACCCAGCTGCTACTTTTCCACTTGGAAGAATAGCAATATCATTAGTTCTACCTATGAGTTTTTTTAGAATTGGCTTCTTTGTTGTGCTTTGTTTTGATAGAACACCAACATCACCTATATCATATCGTATAAATGGATGCGCTTTATTATACAGTGAAGTAATAATAATTTTGCCTTCTTCTCCTAACGGAAGAATATTGTTGTGATCATCTACTATTTCTACAAACAATGTTTCGCTATTAATTTGCCATTCTCCTTTTGTGTTTTGAAACGCAATTAAGTCTAATTCTGATGCTCCATATTCATTAATAATTGGAACTCCAAATTGAGATTCCATGAGTTTTTTATCATCATCAAACAACATTTCAGAAGTCACAACACATGATTTTAAAGTAGGACAGATTAGATTTAAAACAATATTTTTTCGCTTCAAAAATTTTGCAAATTGAACAATTGGACTCGCATAACCATTGATATAGTCAAATTGAGTTGTTGAGAATTTTTTCAAAAGGTTTTCAAAAGCTGAATCGCTCAAATCGAACACAGAAAAACGATACCTATTACTCAAAACGTCCTTAAATCGTTCTTTATAATATCCTTTTTTATCTAATGGAATACCATAAAAACGCGCTTGCTTTGAGGTGTTAAAATCTAAATCAAACCATCCAAACCGATCTTTAATAATTGCCCAAGTTAGTGCATGACAGAATTTATCTTTTGCAAAGATAAATGGGTCGCCAGACGAACCTGAAGTTTTGTTAACATAAACGTTTTTAGTTGTGAAATCATTAGATAATCGTTTATGTAAAGGATACTGCAAATCACGTTTTGTCATAATTGGAACTGTATTCCAATCTTTAGGATTTGTAGCTTTTGCCAGCAATTTATAATAAGGATTATGCTTTAGATGGTAAGCTACAATCTCTTGTTTTTTCGAAAGAACATATTCATCAAAATCAATATTATTTTTTTGCTGAATTTCCTCTAATGCAATTTTTGCTTTTCCTATAGGAAAGCCATTAAAACGCAATGAAAAATCAAACAAATTCAAACTTAAAGGTATATTTTTCGTAAAGTAAATAAAAAAAAGTCGTGTATTCATGGCATTAATTTTATTTTTGCGCAAACACAACTCAACATGAATATTTTAATACTTGGTTCTGGAGGAAGAGAACATACCTTTGCTTGGAAAACAGCTCAAAGCCCTTTATGTAATAACCTTTTTGTAGCACCTGGAAATTCTGGAACAGATAGTATTGCAGAAAACATCAATATTTCTGTAACAGATTTTGACGCCATAAAAGCACTTGTAATTGACAAACAAATAGATATGGTTGTTGTTGGACCAGAAGACCCTTTGGTTCAAGGCGTTCACGACTACTTTTTAAACGACAATGATTTAAAACACGTTGCTATTATAGGTCCTGAAAAAGCTGCAGCTGAGTTAGAAGGGAGTAAAGAATTTGCCAAGGAATTCATGATGCGACATCACATCCCAACTGCTGCATACAAAAGCTTTAACAAGAATAATGTTGAAGAGGGTTACAGGTTTTTAGAAACACTAAAAGCTCCTTATGTATTGAAAGCTGATGGATTAGCTGCTGGGAAAGGGGTTTTAATTTTAAATGATCTAAGTGAAGCTAAAACGGAATTGAAAAACATGTTGGTTGATGCCAAGTTTGGCAAAGCAAGTACCAAGGTGGTTATAGAAGAATTTCTTGATGGTATTGAATTGAGTTGTTTTGTTTTGACTGATGGGAAAAACTATAAAATTCTACCAACAGCTAAAGATTACAAACGCATTGGAGAAGGAGATACAGGCTTAAATACTGGAGGTATGGGAGCAATCTCTCCTGTACCTTTTGCTACACCAGAATTTTTAAACAAAATTGAAGAACGCATAGTAAAACCTACAATTGAAGGATTACAAAAAGATAATTTGCCTTATAAAGGGTTTGTATTTATTGGTTTGATTAAAGTTGGTGACGATCCTAAAGTGATAGAGTACAATGTTAGAATGGGTGATCCAGAAACCGAAGTCGTGCTACCAAGACTTAAAAATGATTTGGTTGAAATTTTCCAAGCAATAGCCAATCAAACCTTAGATAAAATTAACATTGAAATTGATGAACGAGCAGCCACAACTGTAATGCTTGTATCTGGTGGTTATCCAGAAGCGTATGAGAAAGGCAAAGAAATTTCAGGAATTCAAAACATCACAGATTCTATTCCTTTTCATGCAGGAGCAACACTTAAAGATGGTAAAGTTGTAACCTCTGGAGGTAGAGTTATGGCAATTACGTCTTATGGAAATACTTACAAAGAGGCCATAAAAAAATCTTATCAAAATATAGAAAAACTACACTTTGATAAGATGTATTATCGTAAGGATATTGGTTTCGATTTATAAATACGAATGAGAAGTAATACTTTTATCTTCTTCGTTTCTATCATTAAATCCTTTAAGCTGTAACATCCAATATGTAAATGCAACTATGCCAATAATGATAAATAACCATGAAACAATATTTGCTGTCCACCAATTATCTAATTCCAATGTTCTTAAAGCATCAAATGGCGCAAATAAAAAATCCACAAACAAATCTTGTATGGCGTAAAAAAAATCTTTCATCGTAATAATATTATATTTACAGTACAAATATACGAACTCTTTAAATGATTACAAGATTTTTTAGCACTTCTAAACCAATTCATCTCGTACTTGTGTCCTTTTTTGTATTGGCACTGTTTTTAGTTGTTAGATCTGGGTATTATTCAAATGGCATAAATGCCTTTCAAATACTAAAAGAGTTGCTATTATATGGAGTTACATTACTATCTATATTTGTACTCTCTTTTTTTGTAAACAAGAATAACCTTACAAAGCAAAATAGCTTCAAAATTCTATTTTTTAGTTTATTTCTAGCTTGTATTCCAGAAACAATACAACATGGAAATATTATTATATCTAATGTTTTTATATTATTTGCTATTAGACGTATTATTAGTTTACGTTCAAACTTGTATATCAAAAAGAAATTATTTGATGCTGCTTTTTGGATCGCTTTAGCTTCATTGTTTTATTTTTGGTCTATTTTGTTTTTAATCTTAGTATTTACTGCACTGATATTTTTTTCCATTGGGCAAGTAAATAATTGGATCATTCCTTTTACAGGAATCCTTACCGTAATTTTAATTGTTATAAGTTATTATATAGTTACCGAAAATTCTTTTGGTGATATTTATATGTACATTGATGGGTTTAGCTTTGATTTTTCAAACTATAATAAATTGAGCCTTATAATTTCCATCACTATTATTTTATCGTTAGGAATTTGGGCTTTGTTTTTTTATATAAAAAAGCTACAAGACAAATCAAGAGCTTACAGACCTTCATTTATTTTAATATTAATTGCTTTAATTATTGGAATAACAATAATTGTGATTGGGCCTAACAAAAATGGAAGTGAGTTTATTTTTATGTTTGCGCCACTTGCCATAATAATGACCAACTACATTGAATCTATAAAAGAAACTTGGTTTGCTGAAGTGTATGTATGGTTGCTTGTTTTTACACCAATTGCACAGTTAGTTTTTTAGCTTAGAGCCAAAAGCTAAATCACCAGCATCACCTAATCCAGGAACAATGTAGCCTTTCTCATTTAAGGTTTCATCAATAGCAGCTATCCATAAATGTGTGTTTTCTGGAAACTTATCCATTATATAATCTACTCCAGTTTGAGAACCAATAACACTTAAAAGATGTATTTGTTTTGGTATTCCATGAGATTTTAATGCCTCATAAGTTAAGGCTAAAGATTGTCCTGTTGCTAGCATTGGATCTACCAAAACAAGCGTTTTGTTTTCCAGATTTGGGCTCGCAATATATTCAACAATAATTTCAAAATCCTTGCTGTTTAAATGATGTCTATAGGCCGAAATAAAAGCATTTTCAGCTTTGTCAAAATAGTTTAGTATGCCATTATGAAAAGGTAAACCTGCTCTTAAAATAGAACATATAACTATATCATCTTTTGGCACATTTAACAAAGAGTTGCCCAAAGGTGTTTTAACAGAAATGGATTCAGAACTTAGAATTTTACTCATTTCATAACTTAAAACTTCGCCTATACGCTCAATGTTTCTTCTAAAGCGCATTCTGTCATTCTGAATGTCAATGGAACGAATTTCTGAAACAAATGTGTTTAAAACAGAACTCTTATCGGAAAATTTATGAATTTGCATTTCGTTGATTTTAGCATTAGTAAAGTTAACAATTAGAAGTATATTTGCATTCTAAAGCAAAAAAATATGTTTTCAGAAAAAGCCAATAAGATATTTCAAGACGTAATAGAAAAATACCACGTAGTAAATACTGTTGATCAGTCATTTACAAATGTGTATGATAAAGATTCAAACTTGCTAGAGCATTTGTTATACAGAAAATGTTGGATTGACACAGTTCAATGGCATTACGAAGATATTATTCGCGATCCGCAAATAGACCCAGTTGCTGCTTTAAAACTGAAACGTCAGATTGATACTTCCAACCAAGACAGAACAGACATGGTTGAATTTATTGATAGCTATTTTCTTGAAAAGTATAAAAATGTGTCTGTAAAAAGTGATGCTACAATTAATACTGAAAGCCCAGCTTGGGGAATTGATAGGTTGTCTATTTTGGCTTTAAAAATTTATCACATGAATGAAGAAGCAACACGTGCTGATGCTTCTGAAGCACATAGAAATGCTTGCCAAACAAAACTTAATGTGCTTTTAGAACAAAGAGTTGATTTATCAACAGCGATTGATACATTACTTGACGATATTAGTAAAGGCGATAAATATATGAAGGTGTATAAGCAAATGAAAATGTACAATGATGACGAATTGAATCCTGTACTTCGTTCACAAAAATAAATTCCTGCGTAGGCAGGAATCTCATCAATTAAGCTGAGATGCCAACACCAACAAACATTCTAGTTATTCGTCTCTCAGCAATGGGAGATGTGGCAATGACAGTTCCTGTCATTCGTGCTTTAACTGAGCAGTATCCAGATGTAAATATCACAATTCTTACCAGAAAGTTCTTTAGTCCCTTTTTCAGAGATTTAAAAAATGTTACTGTATACAATGCCGATGTAAAAGGGAAACACAAGGGCTTATTAGGATTACACAAACTATCTAAAGAGTTAAAACAGTTTAATTTTGATGCTGTTGCAGACCTTCACAAGGTGCTGCGAAGTAATGTTTTAAAAAGACTTTTATCTATAAATCAATTTGCTCAAATTGATAAAGGTAGAGCTCAAAAAAAAGCGCTAATCTCAGGTAAAAAGTTCAAACAATTAGTTACAACTCACCAACGTTATGCTAATGTTTTTGAACAACTAGGTTTTAAGATAGATTTAGAAAACCCAACATTTCCTCAACCAGTTGCTTTAAAAGGTAACCTTCAACAGTATATAAAATCAAATAAAAAGAATATTGGGATTGCACCTTTTGCGGCACACGATGGTAAAATGTATCCTCTTGAGTTAATGAAAAAAGTGATTGCCGAACTTTCAAAAGAAAATAACATTATCTTATTTGGAGGAGGAGAATCTGAAACGGCTCAGCTAGATAGAATTGCAACTCAATTTGAAAACGCGACTTCTGTTGCTGGTAAATTTAGTTTGAATAAAGAATTAGATTTAATTTCAAATCTTAATCTAATGCTATCTATGGATTCTGGCAATGCTCATTTAGCAGCAATGCTTGGTGTAAAAGTGGTCACAGTTTGGGGAGTTACTCATCCTTATGCTGGTTTTTCGCCTTTTAACCAACCAGATGATTACGCCTTGCTAGCTAATAGAGAGCAATTTCCGTTAATACCAACCTCTGTTTATGGTAAGACCTATCCAAAAGGATACGAGAATGCTGCTGGAAGTATTGCCCCACAAACAATCATAAATAAAATAGAGTCTATTCTATAACGTCATTGCGAAATGATCTTTTTCACGCTTGTCATTGCGAGAAGCGAGGTACGAGCGACGTGGCAATCTGTAAAATTTGAGCTGCAAATTAACAGATTGCTTCGTTACACTCGCAATGACATCTATTTTTTAAATACTTAAAAATCAATGACATAAAAATTATTTTTAAAATCCTATCCCATAAGGTTAGGTGCTAAAAAGTTCATTTTAGGTAGTTTCAGCATAGAATTTTTAAAACGCTATTAACCTAAAAATGAATCACAATGAGAAAATTAATTTTCACGCTCGTGTTCCTTATGTCAGGAATCACGTTCGCACAACAAGGTATTAATTACAAAGCCCTGATTAAAGATGGTTCTGGCAACGTGGTTGCCAACGATTTAATCACCATCCAATTCACCATCTTACAAGGCGCAGGACAAACCAATGTCTATCAAGAAAGTCACGCACCAACAACCGATGCCAATGGCATTGTTATGGTAAACATTGGTAATGGCACACCCATTTCGGGAACCTTTAATGCCATAGATTGGGCAACAGACGACCACTACCTAAACGTACAGATAAACACAGGTGGCGGACTTACCGATATGGGTACCACACAGTTTATGGCAGTGCCTTATGCCAAACAAGCCGAAACCGCAACCACAGCAGCCAATGTAAACGGACTGGAAACCTTGGACGAAGGCAATGGCACAGGCTACCGTTTGGTAGGTAGAAACCCCAGTTATTTTGGAAACATAGGGCTTGAAGCTGTAGATGTTAGCCAAAGCAACACCACTGGCGACTCTGGTGCTACTGGCGATTATGCCTTTGCCTCTGGACGCCAAGTCTTGGCTTCTGGACGTTATGCTATGGCAAATAATTATGGTAATACAGCGTCTGCCGATTATGCCACGGCTTTTGGTTATATTACCTCTGCCGATGCTTATGCGGCTTTGGCTTTGGGGCAGCGCAACGTAGGTGGTGGCAACCCAACAGCTTGGATACAAACCGACCCACTTTTGGAAGTAGGCAATGGTATAGGAGGTACACCATCTAACGCCTTAACCATTTTAAAAAACGGAACCGTTACAGCACCCAGTTTTGATATAGCTGAAATAACCGACCCCAAAGCTTTGATTACCAAAGAGTATTTAGAAAACACAGCAGTGGTTGCCACAGGCTTGGAAGCTATAGACGAAGGCAATGGCGTAGGTTGGCGCTTAATAGGGAGAAATCCAGATTTTTATGACAATATAGGAAATAATGCAGTTAATTTATCTTATAGTTCCTTTACAAGTGTAGGCTCTGGAGCTTCTGGAGATTTTTCTTTTGTAAGCGGTCTAGAAACAACAGCATCAGGATACGTTTCTACTGCTATGGGCTATGCAACTGAAGCATCAGGTGAGAATGCCACAGCCTTGGGAAGTGTTACAACCGCATCAGGTAATCGTTCAACAGCAATGGGGTATAATACGGAAGCTTCAGGAAGCTATTCAACAGCAACGGGAAGTTATACAACCGCATCAGGAGCAAGTTCTACAGCAATGGGATATGGCACTGTAGCATCAGGTAATCGTTCAACAGCAATGGGAGATAGTACAGAAGCATCAGGATATGCATCAATAGCAATGGGGTATAATACAACAGCTTCTACTGATACTTCTACAGCAATGGGATATAGTACAACAGCTTCTGGTTTTCAGTCTACAGCTATGGGATCTGATACAATGGCATCAAGCAGTTCTTCTACAGCTATGGGAAGTAGCACATTAGCATCTGGTGCTGTCTCAACAGCAATGGGAAACAATACAAAAGCAGAAGCGCAAATATCAACAGCTATTGGAAAGTATAACATTGGAGGTGGTAGTCCAACATCTTGGGTAGCTACAGACCCTTTGTTTGAAGTTGGGAATGGAAACTCTACTACTAGACAAAATGCGTTAACTGTACTTAAAAATGGTAATATGGGTATTACCACCAACACACCAACCACCAAATTACATATTACAGGTGGTACAGATGCCTCTTATACCAACACCTCTGGGTATATGGTTTTGGGTGATGTTACAGGTGTTAATATGGTAATAGACAATAACGAGATTATGGGCAGAAACAATGGTGCGGCTTCACCTATCTTTTTACAAAACGATGGTGGCGATGTCTATGCTGGTGGTGCTGTGGTGCACAGTAGCGACCGTAGGTTAAAACGCGATATAGAAACCCTGCAATATGGTTTAACCGAAGTCTTGCAATTGGCACCCAAACAATACTACTGGAAAAACCGTGGTGAGCAAACCCACAAATCGTTGGGCTTAATTGCTCAAGAAGTACAACCCATTATGTCTGAACTGGTACACACTGCCAATAACGAAAACAACACCTTAAGCGTGAGCTACACCGAATTGATTCCAGTATTAATCAATGCCATACAAGAGCAACAAGAGATTATAGAAAGTTTGCAGACCACAGTAAACAGCAAACAGTCGCAATTAGGACAACTTGAAAATGATGTCGCCGAATTAAAGGTTTTGGTAAATCAGTTAATTACTAATAATAAATAAAGATAGTAACGTCATTGTGAGCTGTCAGACTGAGCTCGCCTGCACTGAGCGTAGTCGAAGTGTCGAAGTCAAAGCAAAGAAATCTTATTCATTGAAATTGACCTACTAAAGTTGGTCGTAAAATTTGAAATGAAGAATCCGTTAAAAAGCTTCTGCTTGTTCGAATTCAGCTTTGGCTGAAAAGGTCAGAAGGTTTAGGAGTCAAATGTAAAATTTCGAGCAACTTTAGTAAGTCTAGATTTTTTGAATACTTTTTCATCAATGGAAAAAGTATTGCCTAACTATTAAAAAATAAAGAAAAATGAAACACATACTATCATTAATTATTGGTTTATCTTGTTTACAAACCCAAGCCCAAACCATCCAAAAATTTTCCATAGACAATGGAGGCGCAAGTACAACCAACGGAAACGTAACTTTGCTTTACACCATTGGCGAAGTAAACATACAAGAATTGAATGCTGGAAACATTTTACTGTCCGAAGGATTTATCCATTCAAACTTCGGAGAAACCTTAAATATTGCCGAAGTAAATCCTACAGAAAATAAAATACAGTTGTACCCAAATCCAGCAGAAACTGTGTTTTATGTATCCAGTTCGTTACCCATAACACAACTCACACTTTACGATGTGTCTGGAAAACAAATTGCTAAAACCGATGCAGAACAAATGAACGTGAACCATTTAGCTGCTGGTGTTTATTTTGTTAGGATAAGCACAGAAACAAACCATACCATAAAACGTTTGGTGGTAAAATAATGCTCTCGTATTACGAGGCACAACGAAGTAATCTTTAGGTTAATAGCAATTCAACTTACTAGATTGCTTCGTTTTTTATTATATTTATTGGGTTGAATAACATGATGTTACCTAAAACCCAACCAAATGACGCTTCTACTTTCAAATTATGTTTTAAAAAATATTACATGTATTCTGCTATTGAGTTTTTCCGTATTTACGTTTTCGCAAAACAATCAAAAACAAGTAGAACAGGCTCTAAAAACTTTTGAAACCACAGACAATCCAAACGATGGGATTAAAAATCTCTTGGAATTACAAGATATAGTATCGCAAACAAATGATTCACTTCAGGGACATTACTACTTAAATTTAGGGATTGCTTATGGGCAATTAAATCAGGCAGATTCGTCGTTTTGGTATTTAAATAAAGCCGAAAAATTTGCCAATACTACACGGTCTGATTTTATATTGGCAATGATTAATAACACAAGAGGTTTAGTGTATATGGGAAAAGCTGAATATGAAGCCTCTTTATCAGCTTATCAAGATGTTATGAAATTGGCAGAAGGCAAAAATGATGATAGGCTTAATGATGTGTTAAGTAAAACCTATGGCAATTTGGGAGGCATTTATTTTCAGTTAGGTCAATTGGACAAAGCTTTGGAAACCACTAAAAAGTGTTTGGCGTTATCTGAAACCATAAAAGACACCACTGATATTGCTTTAAACCATTTGCGTTTGGCAATGATTTATAATACTACAGACCAATTAGATGATGGTATTCATCATTTAAGTGAAGCACGACTATTTTTTAAGAACTTAAACAATACAGCCATGTTAGTTCATGCCGAGATTGGTCTTGGTAAAAATTTTGAAAAGAAAGGCGAATTAGCAAAGGCCTTTAGTCATTACAATACAGCACATGATATAGCTAAAGATTTAGGTCAACAAGAAGAATACATTTCTACATTATTAGCCATGGCAAACATTAAGTTGGCTCAATCACAAATTACAGAGTCCAGAAATTATGCAGAGGATGCATTAGCGTATGCAAAAAATAATGGTTTTGCCGATAGTGAAAAAGGAGCCTATGATGTGTTATATAAAACTGCTTTACAGAACAAACAAACCAAACAAGCTTTAGACTATAGAAACGCCTACATTAGCTTAAGCGATTCATTAAATAGTGTTGAAGTAAAAACGCGTGTGGCTGATTTGGAAACCAAGTATGAAACCACCAAAAAGGAAAAGGAAATTCAGAAATTAACCTTTGAGAGTCAATTGAAAGATGCCAATTTAGCCGAAGCCAGAAATGCTCAAATTGCGTTAGGAGTAGGAGCTTTAGCTGTAATAGTTATTCTTTCGTTAATTTTCACATCGCGTCAAAGAAAACTTAAAGCCGAACGAGAAGCACAAGCCTTGCAGGTTGAAGCCTTACAAAAACGCTTTATGGAGTTACATAGTAGTCCGTCGGAATTAGCTGTAGAATTAGATATAATTGAATTAAACAAAAAATTACACACACCACTCACAGAAAGGGAATTTGAAACATTAAGGTTTTGTATTGCAGGTAAAACTAATACAGAAGTCGCAAAACAACTTTTTATAACCGTAAGCACAGTAAAATTTCATTTACGAAATGCTTATAGTAAATTAGATGTTAATAACAGAAAGGAAGCCTTTCAGTTTATACTTAAAACCATTTAGTTCTTCAATAAAAAAAGCCTCGTTAAAAACGAGGCTCACAAAACGTTTAATAGACATAGATAATCCTTAAAAATAACTAACGTCTTGCTTAAATACTAAACTAATCTTTATTCGTTTGCTATGATAATTTTTTGTAAGAAATATTTTATAGTATTCGATGAAAAGCGTATTTAAAAGATAATATGTATTTTTTTTCAGATGAAATACACTATTCTATATATCATCATAATCAACATAAACCACTGAAGTTGTTGGATGCGCTTGGCAAGTTAAAATCAATCCTTCTGCCAATTCGCTATCTGTAAGAATGTTGTTCTGGCGCATTGTGGCCTCACCTTCCTTTAGTCTAGCCAAACAGCTACTGCAAATTCCACCTTGACAAGAGTAAGGTGCATCTATGTTTTCAGAAAGTGCTGCCTCAAGTATACTTTTGGTTTGTGGCATTAAAAAGGTGGTTTCTTCATCATCAACCATAACAGTTACCTTTGTGTTGCCATCAATAGTAGACGAATCTATTTCAACAGATTGATTGACAGGTACTGTAAATAATTCATAAAAAATTTGATCTTCTGAAGTACCATTTTCTATCAATGTGTCCTTAACAATATGTATCATTTCTTCAGGACCACAGATATAAAATTGAGATACCTTCAAGTGGCTGAACTTGTTTTTCAGCACAAAATTTACTGTGCTTTTATCAATCCTTCCAAAAAGGCTGTTGTCTTCGTCAGCTTGACTGTAAACCATTTGCAAATTAAATCGTTCTGGATAACGTTGTTGAAGTTGCGCTATTTCGTCATAAAAAATCACATCGTTTGGTGTTTTATTGCCGTAAGTGAGAATAAAACTGCTTTGAGGCTCTTCCTCTAAAACCGTTTTGGCAATACCAAGAATTGGTGTAATACCACTTCCTGCAGCAAATGCAGCAATTGTTCTTGAGGTGTTGTTTTGAGGCTCAAAAATAAAACGTCCATTTGGTGGAGCAACGTCAATAGTGTCACCAATGCTTAATTCTGTGTTTGCATAAATGGAGAATAAACCTCCATCAACTGCTTTTACAGCAACTTTAAGATCACCACTATTTGGTGAGGTACAAATGGAATAATCACGACGAATTTCTTCGCCATTTAAAGTAACTTTAAACGTTAAATATTGTCCTGCCTTAAAACGAAATGTATCTTTCAGGCTTTCAGGAACGTTAAGAGAAATACTGACAGCATTATCAGTTTCTTTTTTGATATCTTTTATAGTAAGTTTGTGAAATTGTGACATTACATAAATTTTGAGCAAAAATAAGGAACATAAAAGTTAAAAGTTAAATTTAGCTGTAACAAAATGAACCTTAATACAACAAATACATTAAACACAACCAAAACATGATTAAACATTTCTTGAATTTAGAGTGGAAACAATATTTCCGTTCATCCTATTGGCAAAAAAATATTTTACTCAACATCTTACTGGTTTTTTTAGCGCTCTATTTTGTGGCTATGTTCCTCTTAATGGGAGTTGCAATGTATCCTTTGCTTAAAAAGTTTTTCCCTGAACAAGATCCTTTTATTGTATTCAATGGCTTTTTGTTTTATTGGATTCTCGGCGATTTATTTGTGCGTTTCTTTTTTCAGAAGCTTCCAGTAATGAGTGTAAAACCACTTTTAACGCTTCCTATAAAACGTAAAACTGTTGTTAACTTTGTTTTAGGAAAATCAGCACTGTCCTTTTTTAATTTTCTACCTCTTTTCGCCATTGTACCTTTTGGTATTATGCTCATTAGTGAAGGTTACGAAACTTCAACCATATTAATTTGGATGTTGTTGATAGTGATTACGACACTCATTAATAACTTTTTAAATTTTATCATTGAAAGCCTTTCTTCTGAAACGGAGTTATCATTCTTACCAATAATACTTTTAGTTGGAAGTTTATACGGACTCAATCATTTCGGCATTATTTCTTTTACAGAACTAGTAGCAAATGCCATACAAGAGGTCATTGCAAATCCAATAATGATTTTAATTCCGATAGCTATTCTTATTGCTTTATACATTTACAACTTCAGGATTTTAAAAGAAAAATTATTTCTAGACAGTTCGCTTAAAGCTAAAACCCAAGAAGCAAGTACAACAAGCCTAGAATGGACTAAAAAGTTTGGAGATATTGCACCTTTCATGCAATTGGACTTAAAACTTATTACCAGAAACAAACGCGCAAAATCATCACTTTGGATGCTTGCTCTAGGATTGCTTTATGGTCTTTTCTTTTATCCGCAGCCAATGTATTTAGAAATGGAATTCATGTTTGTATTCATAGGCATTTTTGTTACAGGAATTTTTCTTATCAATTTTGGGCAATTTATTCCAGCTTGGGACAGTAGTTATTACAAATTATTAATGAGTCAGAATATTAAGTATGAAAAATATCTAAAATCTAAGTTCACATTAATGATAATGAGTGTGATTATTATGTTCGTGCTCAGCATTCCTTATGTGTATTTTGGGTGGAAAATCCTCATTGCTCATTTTGCAGCAGCCATTTATAATATTGGTGTCAACTCACATGTGATTATGCTAGGTGGTTCTTATAATAGAAAAAAAATAGACCTAGATAAACGTGCAGCCTTCAATTATCAAGGTACAGGAGCAGTACAATGGTTAATTGGAATTCCGTTAATGATTGTGCCCATGGCTCTTTTTGGAGCGCTTAATTTTTTCGTCAATTTTGAAACAGGAATTGCAGTTATTTTACTCTTAGGTCTGGCAGGCATTATGTTTCATCAAAAAACAATGAAATTCATCACCAAAAAATATTTAGATTCAAAATACAAAATGATTGACGCTTTTAGTCAAGATAATTAAAAAAAGAAAACATGATATCAGCAAATAATTTATCAAAATCATATAAAGGAGTTCAGGTATTAAATATACCAAGTTTAGATATACCAAGAGGACAAAGTTTTGGGTTAGTAGGAAATAATGGCGCTGGAAAAACAACGTTTTTTAGCTTACTTCTAGATCTTATAAAGCCAACAACAGGACACATAAAATCTAATGATGTATTAGTTCAAGAAAGCGAAGATTGGAAACCATTCACATCATCCTTTATTGATGAAAGTTTTTTAATTGGCTATTTAACACCTGAAGAATATTTCTATTTTATTGGTGATTTGAGAGGTCAGAACAAAGCAGATGTTGACAATTTACTTGCAAAGTTTGAAGATTTTTTTCATGGTGAAATTATAGGAAGAAAAAAGTATTTAAGAGATTTAAGTAAAGGAAACCAGAAAAAAGCTGGTATTGTCGCTGCACTTATTGGAAACCCTGAAGTGATTATACTTGATGAACCTTTTGCAAATTTAGACCCAACTACACAAATCAGATTGAAGCAAATCATTAAGGAATTAACTAAAAACAGAGAGGTAACTGTACTGATTTCAAGCCACGATTTAATGCATGTTACTGAAGTCTGTGAACGCATTGTTGTATTGGAAAAAGGAGAAGTTGTAAAGGATTTGGCTACAAGCGAAGCTACACTAAAAGAGCTTGAACTGCATTTCGCTGGCTAAAAGTCAACCAATTTGTCTCTATAATTCAAAAAGATGCTTATTTTTACAGCACTACATAATATTTGTAGTCGTTTTTAGTTATCTATAAACCAAATACAACCAACGTTGAACACACCTTATAAAGTTTTTATATTACTTTGTTTGTCCACATTTATTCTTATTGGATGCTCCAGAAAGAACGACAGTTTCGTAAGCCGTAATTTTCACGCAGTCACTACAGAGTATAACACCTTGTTTAACGGATATAATGCCTTAGAGCAAGGTCGCAAAACCTTAAATGAAGGCTATGCAGACAACTATTGGGAAATTCTTCCGGTAGAACGTATGCAAGTCTCAGATGAAATCGTACTTCCAGGACAATCAAAAAATGCCGATTTTGAAAGAGCAGAAGAAAAAGCCGTTAAAGCAGTTCAGATGCATGGAATGAACATCAACGGAAAGGAAAAAAACCCACAAATTGACGAAGCTTATTTACTGCTAGGAAAGGCTAGATATTTTGATCAACGTTTTGTTCCAGCCATGGAGGCCTTCAACTACATTCTCTACAAATATCCAGCAAGTGATAAAATCAATCAAGCCAGGATTTGGAGGGAAAAAGCAAACCTTAGGTTAGAAAACACAGAGTTGGCAATTACCAACCTCAAGCGTTTAATGTATCAAGAAGAGCTAGAAGGACAAGACTTGGCTGATGCCACGTCAATGCTTGCAGAAGGCTATATTGCTATGGAATATCTGGATAGCGCGATTACACAACTTGAGATTGCATCAAAAGCCACAAAAAATAATGACGAAAGAGGTCGTTATCGTTTCATTCAAGGACAATTATATAATGCGCTTCAAAAACCAGACAGTGCCAATTATGCATTTGATAGAGTTATTGAGCTCAACCGAAAAACACCAAGAATATATTTGATTAGTGCTTATATAGAAAAAGCCAAGAACTTTGATTATGACAGCGGAAACAAGCTGGAATTTTTAGAATTGTTGACAGAGTTAGAAGAAAACAGAGAAAACAGACCTTATCTTGATAAGATTTATCATCAAATTGCAGAATATCATTTAGTAAACGATTCTGATTCAATAGCTGAAACCTATTTCAACAAATCGCTTAGAACAGGTTCAAGAGATCGATATTTAAATGCGATGAATTATCAGAATTTAGGAACTATGAATTTTGATAGAACTGCATACAAAGATGCTGGCGCTTATTACGATAGCACAATGCTAAACCTAAAACAAAACAGCAAGCTATATAGAGATATTAAAAGAAAGCGTGAGAATTTAGACGATGTTATACGTTACGAAGATATTGCACAACGAAATGATAGTATTCTAAATTTAATTAATCTTTCAGATGAGCAACGCTTGGCATACTTTACTGAGTATACCAACAAACTTAAACAAGAAGCTGAAGAAGCCAAAGAAAGAGCAGAAATAGCAAAACAGAACGCCTCTACAGGGTTAAAAGCTTCGGGCAACACATCACCTTCAAAAAGTATTGGTAAACAAGCTCCTAATATTAAATCATTCTATTTTTATAATCCTGTAACTGTTGCTTATGGAAAAAATGAATTCTCAAAAATTTGGGGAAACCGTTCGCTTGAAGACAATTGGAGATGGTCAAGTAAAAGCCAGACTGGTTCTGGAGCAGATGCTTTAGGAGAAGAATTTGTTGATGCTACAGAAGAAGAGTTGTTTGATCCAGAATTTTACATTTCTAAAATTCCAACAGAGCAAACATCTATTGACAGTTTATCAAAAGACAGAAACTTTGCCTATTACCAATTAGGATTGATTTACAAAGATAAGTTTAAGGAATATGTTTTAGCAAAAGACAAACTTCAAGCCTTACTAAAAAGCGATCCAGAAGAGCGTTTAATACTTCCAGCAAAATACAATTTGTATAAATTGTATGAATTGCTGAATCAACCAGGAGAAGCAGAAATTACTAAGAATGACATTATCAATAATCATCCAGATTCAAGATATGCAACCATTCTGTTAAATCCAGATTCAAATCTTGGTGAAGACGAAAACAGCCCAGAGAACCTATATGAAGGTCTATATAAACAATTTGAAGCTCAAAATTATGCAGTCGTAATTTCAGAAAGTGACAAGTATATAACCATGTTTGATGGCGAAGCCATTGTCCCTAAATTTGAATTTTTAAAAGCAGTTGCGAGTGCACGTTTGTTTGGTTTTGAAGCCTATAAAAAAGCAATAAATTTTATTGCTTTAAATTATCCAAATAGCCCTGAGGGTAAACAAGCTGAGCAAATGATGCAAAGCGTTATACCAGCACTTGAAAAAAAGACGTTTGTAGATGAGACAGCATCCAAAAACTTTAAAGTCATTTATAGTTTTACTGATGCTTCAGATGAAGAGATTCAGGAATTTTATAACAAACTAAACGAAGCTATAGAAGTTGTAAGGTATTTTGATTTAACATCGTCAATAGACAAATACAATGCCAACACAACTTTTGTTGTTGTGCACGGCTTAAAAAGCCTGCAAGGAGCACAAGGCTTTAAGGATATACTAAATGATTACAAAAAGAAAATTGATAAAGATCACTTTTCAATCTCGTCAGATAATTATGAAGTGATTCAAATTCATAAAAACCTAGAAGCATATTTACAATCACAATAATAAATAAGAATGTTTTCAGATAAAAACAAAGGAAAAATGGCAACAGCAGAAAGCACATCACAGCAAAACATTATTGCTCAAGACACTAAAATAGTTGGAGATATAGTGAGTAAAGGACCTTTTAGAATTGACGGTCAGGTTGAAGGAAATATCAGAACAGAAGATAAGGTAGTAGTTGGAAAATCAGGTTTTGTAAATGGCACCATTAATGGCACCAACGCAGATTTTGAAGGCAGTTTCTCGGGAAAACTAAAATTATCAGGAACCTTATCACTAAAATCATCTGCTTATGTTCAAGGCGAAGTTGAGGTTGGCAAATTGGCAGTAGATCCAGGAGCAACCTTTAACGCAACCTGTAGTATGAAAGGCGCAGTAAAAGAGCTCAACAAAGGTGACCAGCAACAAAAAACAACTTCAGAAAAAGAAAGAACGGCTTAATAGTTATGCGCGTTTTTCAAGTTTAGCTTTTCAAATGCTTGCCATTATTATAGTAGGTACTTTTGTTGGTATAAAACTGGACGAAAAATTCCCTAACGAGCATAACCTTTATACACTTGCGCTTTCATTAAGCTCTGTTATCATAGCTATTGTTTATGTAATAAGACGTATTATTGCAGACTCAAAAAAGGAAGAATAGACATTGTATTATGGAGGGCTTTAAAAAAAGACAAATTACATTTTTAATTCAGCTAGTCTTAGTAACGTTAGTATTACTAGGAATTCATGCATATTTATTAAGTTATTTTGCAACAGAATTAGTTTTTTTCTTCCCTGTTTGGCATATATATGTATTCCATTTTATAGTAACAGCGGTATTTTATTCTATTATTAATTATAAATATTCATCAGGGAAAAAGGACATTTTTAATTTGTTTATGATGATGACATTTTTAAAAATGATACTGGCAATTTTATTCTTATTACCATTATTACTCTCTGATTTTGAAAACAAACAGCCAGATGTTTTTAATTTCTTTATACCTTATTTTATGTATTTGTTTTTTGAAGTTTATGCACTTACAAAATTCCTCAATAAAGCATAAGCTCAGACGTTTTAAGGTTTCAAAACCACCTTGTTTTCACTTTAACATATTCTAAAAAATTATAGCTAAATTATTGTTTGCCATTTCATATAATGTACGTACATTTGCACGGAATTTAAAGCAAGGTATTTTTAATACATAAAGAATGACATTAAGCACCTTTAAAAGCATATTATTTTCTGTTTTATTTTTGGCAATTTCAACCAATGGATTTGCTTCAGAAAATAGCGATCCTGAAAACGATAAAGAATTCGAGCCAAAAGAAATGATTTTGCATCACGTAAAAGATGCTTATGGTATGCATATTATTGACATTTCAGGCCATCCAATTTCTATTCCTCTTCCTGTTATTTTATATACAGATAACGGATTAACAACATTCATGTCTTCTGAATTCCATCACGATTATAATGGTGAAGTAATTGTTGAAAAAAATGGACAAAAGTTTGTTAACGTACACGAAAAAGTATACGTTTTAAACGAAGGTGAAACTCAAGTAACTTATGATGAAGAACATCATCCAACAAATGCCAAAAGACCTTTAGATTTTTCTATTACAAGAAACGTGTTTATGATGATGGTATCTGTAATTGTATTAATCTTATTATTTACTACGACTGCAAGACGTTATAAAAAATCTGAAAACAATGTTCCTACAGGAATTGCTGGATTTATTGAGCCTTTAGTCGTATTTGTTAGAGATGAGATTGGAAAACCAATGATTGGCGAGCATAAGTACAAAAGGTATATGCCTTATTTGTTAACCATCTTTTTCTTTATCTGGATTAATAATGTATTTGGATTAATTCCAATTTTAAATGGAGCCAACCTAAGTGGTAACATTGCGTTTACATGTACACTAGCAGTCTTTACATTTATCATTACAACAATAAGCGGAAACAAGAATTACTGGAAACATATTTTCTGGATGCCAGGAGTTCCTGTGCCAATGAAGATATTTTTAATGCCTATTGAAATCATAGGAATGTTTGTAAAGCCTATTTCACTAATGATACGTTTGTTTGCAAATATTACTGCAGGTCACGTAATCATATTAGCATTAATGTCATTAATCTTTGTATTTAAATCTGTTGCAATTGCACCAGTTTCTGTAGCATTCTCATTGTTTATTACAGTAATTGAAATCATTGTAACAGCAATACAAGCATATATATTTACAATATTGTCAGCCCTTTATTTTGGGATGGCAACAGAAGAAGAACATCATTAATTAATTTAAATTTTATATTATGACTATTACTGGAATTGCAGCTATTGGAGCTGGTTTAGCAGCTATTGGAGCTGGATTAGGTATTGGTAAAATTGGTGGATCAGCTATGGAAGCAATGGCTCGTCAACCTGAAATGCACGGAAAGATTCAATCTTCTGCATTAATTTTAGCAGCCTTCGTAGAAGCAGTAGCACTATTTGGTGTTGTTGTAGCTTTCTTACAAGGGTAAACATCTAAAAAAAATACAGAAGTAACGGTTGGTTACTTCTGTATTTTTAAAATTTAAATTGTTAAAACAAAAAAAGAATGGATTTAATTACACCAGAATTTGGACTTGTTTTTTGGACAGCGATAATGTTTTTATTATTGTTAGGCATTTTAAGAAAATTTGCTTGGAAACCTATTCTTGGCGCTGTTAGTGATAGAGAAGAGGGCATTAAAAAAGCCTTGGCATCTGCTGAAAAAGCACGTTTAGAAATGCAAAACCTTACTGCAGATAACGAGCGAATCCTAAAAGAAGCTCGTGCAGAACGTGAAGCCTTATTAAAAGAAGCTCGCGATTTAAAAGCAAAAATTGTTGCTGATGCAAAGGATGAAGCACAAGCACAAGCAAATAAAATGATTGAGCAAGCTCAAATTGCAATTGCAAGTGAGAAAAAATCAGCAATGGCTGAACTTAAAAATCATGTTGCAGGATTATCAGTAGAAATTGCTGAAAAGATGGTAAGAGAACAGTTGTCTAACAAAGACAAGCAACTTAAGTTGGTTGAAGATATGTTAGGTGAAGCAAAGCTAAACTAAAATCATGGCACAATCAAGAGCAGCAATACGATACGCAAAAGCAGTTTTAGCACTTGCAAATGAGCAAAGTTCAGCAAAAACAGTTAATGACGATATGAAGTCAATAACTAAAGCAGTTGCAAGCAGTAAAGATTTAAGTGATATGCTACAAAGCCCTGTTATTAATTCAGCATTTAAAAAAGCAGCACTTCTAAAAGTGTTTCCTGATTTAAACACATTAAGCGCAAAACTTATTGATACTCTTGTAGAAAACAAACGTATTAATATGTTAGATGCAGTGGCTCAAAAAATAAACATATTATTTGATGAGTCTCAAGGCACTCAAATTGCAAAAGTAACTACTGCAATTCCTTTAACAGATGAGCTAAAATCAAAAATACTTGCAAAAGTAAAAGAACTTACAGGAAACGATGCAGAGATTGAAAATACCGTTGACGAATCCATATTAGGAGGATTCATTTTACGTGTAGGAGACATACAGTACAATGCTAGTATTGCAAATAAACTAGATAAATTAAAAAGAGAATTTATATTAAACTAAAGACTTGCCCTGAGCTTGTCGAAGGGTCTAAATATTAAAAAAGATGGCAGAAGTAAAACCAGCTGAAATATCAGCAATCTTAAAACAACAATTGTCAGGTTTTGAAGCATCAGCTTCATTAGACGAAGTAGGAACAGTATTAACTATTGGTGATGGTATTGTACGTGCTTACGGATTGTCAAATGCACAATATGGTGAGTTAGTGGAATTTGAAGGAGGACTTGAAGGTATTGTACTTAACTTAGAAGAAGATAACGTTGGTATTGTATTACTAGGGCACTCTAAGGAAGTTAAAGAAGGCTCAACCGTAAAACGTACAGGACGTATCGCATCTATCAATGTAGGTGAAGGTATTGTTGGACGTGTTGTTGACACTTTGGGAAATCCAATTGATGGAAAAGGACTAATTGCTGGAGAAACTTATGAAATGCCTCTAGAGCGTAAAGCTCCAGGAGTTATTTACAGAGAACCAGTAACAGAGCCATTACAAACAGGAATCAAATCAATCGATGCAATGATTCCAGTTGGTCGTGGTCAACGTGAGTTGGTAATTGGCGATAGACAAACTGGGAAAACAACAGTATGTATTGATACCATCTTAAATCAAAAAGAATTTTACGATGCAGGAAATCCTGTATATTGTATTTATGTGGCTATTGGTCAAAAAGCATCAACAGTTGCAAACATCGCTAAAGTATTAGAAGAAAGAGGAGCACTAGCTTATACAACTATCGTTGCAGCAAACGCTTCAGATCCTGCACCAATGCAAGTATATGCACCTATGGCTGGAGCTGCAATTGGCGAGTACTTTAGAGATACTGGTCGTCCAGCATTAATTATATATGATGATTTATCCAAGCAAGCAGTTGCTTATCGTGAGGTATCCTTATTATTACGTCGTCCACCAGGACGTGAGGCGTATCCTGGAGACGTTTTCTACTTACACTCTCGTTTATTAGAGCGTTCTGCAAAAGTAATTAATGACGATGCTATTGCTAAGGAAATGAACGACCTTCCAGATACCTTAAAACCTATGGTAAAAGGAGGAGGCTCATTAACAGCTTTACCAATTATTGAAACTCAGGCAGGAGACGTATCGGCATATATCCCAACAAACGTAATTTCTATTACAGATGGACAAATCTTCTTAGATGGAGATTTATTTAACTCTGGTGTTCGTCCAGCAATTAACGTAGGTATTTCTGTATCTCGTGTTGGTGGTAACGCCCAGATTAAATCCATGAAAAAAGTAGCAGGAACATTAAAATTAGATCAAGCTCAATTCCGTGAATTGGAAGCATTTGCAAAGTTTGGTTCTGATTTAGATGCATCTACTTTAAATGTAATCGAAAAAGGGAAACGTAACGTTGAAATTTTAAAACAGGCACAAAACGACCCTTACACAGTTGAAGATCAAATTGCTATAATTTATGCAGGTTCTAAAAACTTATTAAGAGACGTACCAGTTGAAAAAGTAAAAGAATTTGAAAGAGATTATATCGAGTTCTTAAAAGCAAAGCATGCAGATGTTTTAGCAACCCTTAAAGCTGGAAAATTAACTGATGAGGTTACAGATACATTGAGTAATGTAGCAAAAGATTTATCAGGAAAATATAGAGCATAACAAATATCGCTCTGAGATTTAATCAAGGAGTCTTTTAACATTCGAATAAAATAAGAGAATGGCAAACTTAAAAGAAATACGTAACAGAATATCATCCGTATCTTCAACGATGCAGATTACCAGTGCCATGAAAATGGTATCTGCTGCAAAATTGAAAAAGGCACAGGATGCTATTACAGCTATGCGACCTTATGCAGATAAGTTAACTGAACTTTTACAAGGTTTAAGCGCAACATTAGACGCAGATTCTGGAAGCAAATATGCAAATCAACGTGAGGTTAAGAAAGTTTTATTAGTTCCAATCACATCCAACAGAGGATTGGCTGGAGCTTTTAACTCTAACATCATAAAGGAAACCACTAAACTAGTTTCTGAAACGTATGCTAATCAAGAAATATCTTACCTAACTATTGGTAAGAAAGCTAATGATGCTTTTAAAAAATCTAAAAAAGTAATTGCTAATAAGAGCGAAGTATACGATGACTTAACTTTTGATAATGTAGCAGTAATTGCTGAACATTTAATGGACAAATTTGTTTCTGGTGAAGTTGATAAAGTAGTTTTGGTTTATAATAAGTTTAAAAACGCAGCTACTCAAGAAATCATGACAGAACAGTTTTTACCAATTGTTCCAGTTGAAGGCGATGCTAATGTGAATTTAGATTATATTTTTGAGCCATCTAAAGTAGAGATTGTTGAGCAATTAATTCCAAAGTCTTTAAAAACACAATTGTATAAAGCTATTAGAGACTCTTTTGCAAGTGAACATGGAGCACGTATGACAGCAATGCATAAAGCAACAGACAACGCAACTGAGTTGAGAGACCAACTTAAATTAACTTACAATAAAGCACGTCAAGCATCCATTACCAATGAAATCCTTGAAATTGTTGGTGGTGCAGAAGCTCTAAACAACTAAAAACATTTTAGAATGTTACCTTGAGCGCAGTCGAAAGGTTTTCTTAAAATTAATAAATATATGAAGCCTTACTTTATTTAGTAAGGCTTTTTTTATGGCACAACTCTTGATTTTGTATCTTTATAAATAAGATAATAAGAATGAAACTAGTTAAACAAATATTAGGTTTAGTAATACTTACATTTATTATGGCAAGTTTTTCACAATGTTCAAGTGCTCAAAAATTACAAAATGAAGCGCCAACAGCTATAGGTGAAGTGTATTTTCAAAAATGGATAGCAGGTGTTGAAGGAGGAGGATCTGGAGTAAACATTTTTATTGAAACATTAAGTAATGATACAAAATTAGATAGTGTATATTTTCAAGGTCAAGTAGCAAAACTGGAAGTAAAGCCTGGAACCGAAAATGAATATATAGGAAGATTTATCTCAGATTTCAACAAAAAAGAAGATATGGTTTTTAGTAGTGACCCAAATAAAGAATATGGCAATAAACCACCACAACTGCCAGTAAAAATTCCTTTTGAACTAAACGATGATGAATGCGTTATTAGTTATTCTGAAAACGACAAAACAAAATATTTCAAACTGAAAAACATCAAAGAAAAGGAATCCATTAATTATCAATGATGTCTTTACCAGATAACAACTAATGTTGCATAACGTTTACTAATAATGTACTTTTAGTGACGTTAAAAACTAACTTTTGAGCGCATTCCAAAAACTCTTTAAACAGACTTTCATTTATGGTTTAGCAACTGTTTTACCCAGAATGCTCAGCTTTTTGTTGGTGCCATTGTACACAACTGATGGTGTTTTATCTTCAGTGGCAGAGTATGGAGAAATTTCAGTGATATTCTCATATTTTGTAATCTTCAATGTAGTGTTAGCCTATGGTATGGAAACGGCTTTTTTTAGGTTTTTCAATAAAGAAAAAGATAAAGACCAAGTAGTAGGCACTTCTACAATTTCATTAATACTCTCATCATTTGGCTTTTTTGCATTAGCGTTAATTTTTCAAAACCAGATAGCCTCTTTTATAGATATTGATGTAAAATACATCAACTTAGTAATTTGGATTTTACTATTAGATGCTTTGGTTATTATCCCTTTTGCATGGTTAAGAGCCAATGAAAAACCTAAACGCTATGCCATAATTAAAATTCTGAATGTTGTCATTAATCTTGGTCTCAATTTATTTTTCTTATTAGCTCTTAAAGATTTAGCGTCAAACAATTCCTTTTTTGAAAGTATTTACAAACCTAATTTTGAAATCAGCTATATCTTTATTGCCAACCTTATAGCAAGCGCAGTAACTTTAGTATTAATGATGCCTTTCTATGCTAAGGTTAAGTTTGTGTTCAATTCTCAATTATGGAAATCCATGTTTCGCTATGCGTTTCCAGTTTTAGTAGCTGGAATTGCCTTTTCAATAAATGAAACATTTGATAGAATACTTCTTAAAGAATTACTTCCAGCAGATGTTGCCGAAACAGATATTGGTATGTACTCAGCTTGTTACAAAATAGCTGTATTTATGACGCTTTTCGCAACAGCATATAGACTTGGTATTGAGCCTTACTTTTTCAGCCATTCTAAAAGTGATAACCCTCAAAAAAATTATGCAAAAATTTTAGAACTTTTTGTGGCTTTTGGTTCTGTCATATTGCTTTTTGTTGTTGTTTTTGCAGACCTTTTAAAACCATATATTGTAAGAAGTGAGGCCTATTGGGAAGCCATGTGGATTGTCCCAATTGTTTTATTGGCCAATTTTTGTTTAGGTATTTATCACAACCTTTCAGTATGGTATAAAATTACAGATAGAACAAAATTTGGTGCTTACATTTCAGTTTTTGGAGCTATCATTACCTTAGCGATTAATCTATTTTTCATAAAAGAATATAGTTATAAAGCATCAGCAATTGCAACTCTAGTAGCTTACGCTGTGATGATGTTATTATCTTATTATTTTGGCAGAAAGTACTATCCAATTCCTTATAACCTGAAAAAAATAGGATTGTATTTATTTGTATCTGTGCTGTTTTCAGTGATTTCATTTTATTATTTTAGAGAAAACTATTTAGTAGGCATACCTTTATTGATTGTTTTCCTTGGAATTATTTACAATTCTGAAAAAAACCAAATCAATCAATTACTAAAACGGAATGTTCAGCAATCATGATAAAGCTATTTAATAAAATAAGAAAACAACTTTTGGACGAAAACAAAACACGACGTTACTTAAAATACGCTATTGGTGAGATTATTCTGGTAATGATTGGTATTTTGTTAGCACTTCAGGTTAATAACTGGAATCAAGAACGACAATTACAAAAAGAGGAAGTTAAGATATTAAAAGGTTTACATCAAGAGTTCAGCGAAAACCTTGTTAGATTTGATGATATTTACGCGAAACAAGAATCCCGATGGAAAAGTATTGAAACTCTTATGAGTATTAAGCCCAAAGAATTTTCTCTCGATAGTTTAACTAAATTGACCAAGAGAGTTGGTGATCAATATACATTTGACCCTTTTCAAGGGATGTATAATTCAATCATCAATTCAGGAAAAATAGAATTAATTTCAAACGATTCTTTAAAGAAGAAAATTTCAAGATTTCAAGATTTGTTGAATGATTATAAGGAAGAAGAAATTAATACCATGAATTTTACAGCAAATAACTTTTATCCATTTATAATTAACAACTCTGCAATTAATTTTAATTTCTTTTATAACAAAATGAAAATGAATGATGAAGAAAAAATTAAATATAAAGAAGAATTAATAAAAAGAATAGAGTCTGATACTTATGGAAACCTATTAATTTATATTTATGGATATATGCGAGAGATTTTTACTGAAGGCCCAATTTTAAAAGAAGAAATGGTATCTATTATTAGTTTATTAGAGTCAGATATTGAAAAACATTAGTAAAACCTTGTCATGCTGAGCGCAGTCGAAGTGATGCATCTTAAAAAGAAGTATAATTTAAATATTACCGCTTTCGCGGAAAGTAAACATGAACATAAAAATAATTAACAAATCCAATCACGATTTACCACATTACGAAACCATTGCTTCAGCAGGAATGGATTTAAGAGCAAACTTATCAGAATCAAGAACCTTAAAACCATTAGAACGTAGTATTGTTGGTACAGGTCTTTTTATTGAGTTGCCAATAGGTGTTGAGGCGCAAGTACGTCCGCGAAGTGGCCTCGCTGCAAAAAAAGGAATCACTGTTTTAAACGCACCAGGAACCATTGATGCCGATTATCGTGGCGAAATTGGTGTGATTCTTGTTAATCTTTCTAACGAAGATTTTACCATACAAAATGGCGAACGCATAGCACAACTGGTTATTGCAAAGCATGAACGTGCTGAATGGGATGAGGTAAACGTGCTTTCTGAAACCGAAAGAGGTGAAGGAGGTTTTGGTAGCACTGGCACAAAATAACGTGTCATTCCTGCGTAGGCAGGAATCCAAATATCTGTTAAAAACAACTTAATTTAAAATGTAATGGACTTAAAACCGTTATTTTAGTGATTTAGAAATGAGATTTAAAATTAGCATAATTGTGTTTATTCTCGGAATGATTTTCATTCCGCAAACTAACTATGCTCAAGTTGATTTTAACAAAACACCTGACGATGATCTAGGTGATATTGAAGACAAATACCAAGAATACTTTTTTGAAGCCTTAAAACAAAAAGGCATTGAAAATTACGACAGATCTATAACAGCCTTTTTAAAATGTGTTGAATTGGATGATTCTAAATCTGTGGTTTATTTTGAATTAGGCAAAAACTACATTCAACTTAAAAACTTTGGAGCAGCAGAAGATGTGCTTAAAAAAGCCATTTCAATCGATCCAGATAACGAATGGTATCTCAACGAGCTCTATGGTGTTTATGAACAGACCAATGATTTTGACAATGCCTTAAAAACAGTCAAATTGCTTGTAAAATTTCATCCTGATTATCAAGAAAACTTAGCCAATCTGTATTTTAAAAACAATAAATTCAGACAAGCGCTAAAGATCTTGGATGATATGGATGAGCAATATGGTTATGCAAAATCAAGAGATTTTCTTCGTAACCAAATTTATGATGCCAATGGCGATGATAAAGATCGTATTGAAAACCTGGAAGAACGTATTGTAAAAAACCCTAAAGATGAGCAGAACTATTTGAAGCTCATCTATCGTTACAGCGAGCAAAACGACAGAAAAAACGCATTTGCTACAGCTCAAAGGCTCTTAAAAAATATTCCATCGTCTCATTTGGTTCATTTAGCTTTATATAAATTCTATTTGGAAGATAACGAAACCGAAAAAGCAATCCAATCTATGGAAATTGTGCTCAAAAGCGGAACTGTAAATCCTGAAGCTAAAGCCAAAGTGCTGAATGATTTTGTAAAATTCGCCCAAGATAATCCTCAGTATGAAGAGCGACTACTGGAAATTACAGCAGATGTTTCAGATGATGAAACAGGTAAATCCAGTGCTGAAATGGCTCAGTATTACTTACAAAAAGGCGATAAACAAAAGGCTTTAAGCCATTATAAAATAGCACTGCAACGAGATGCTGATGATTTTGATACGCTAAAAAAAGTATTGTTGTTACAAATAGATTTAGATATGTTTACTGATGCCTCAGAGCTTAGCAGCCAAGCCCTTGAAACCTTTCCTTCACAGCCCATTTTATATTTGGTCAATGGTGTTGCTAACAACAACTTACAACAATACAAAAAAGCTGCAGAAAGTTTAGAAATTGGCATAGATTATGTAATTGATAATGTCATTATGGAAATTGACTTTTACAAACAATTGAGTACAGCTTATAAGTATTTGAATAATATTGAGAAATCTCAAGCGTTTGCTAAAAAGGCTGAAGCATTATTAAATGGACAATAAAACAAAAATAAAGACACTAAGCAGAATCTTGATGGTTTTGATGCTGTTTATGGTTTTAGGATGCAAATCTTCAAAACAAATTGCATCATCTGGTGAACTCAACACAAAGCTTACAGCCAAACAATTAATCAAGGAACACCATAAGAAAGAACCTAAATTTAAAACCCTTCAAGCAAGAGTTAAGGTTGATTATGTGCAAGGTGATAAATCACAATCACATACTATTAATCTTCGTATGGAGAAAGATAAAACCATTTGGTTAAGTGCAACGCTTGGGATTGTTAGAGCCAAAATCACGCCAACTAACGTGAGCTTTTATAACAAACTTGATAACACCTATTTTGATGGCGATTTTTCATTAATTAGTGATTTATTAGGTACAAAATTAGACTTTGAAAAAGTTCAGAATATTCTGTTAGGAAATGCTATTTATAATTTAAAAGATGACAGCTATAATACAGATATTCACGAAGGCTCTTATGTGTTGTCGCCAAAAAATCAAAATCAACTTTTTGAAATTTTCTATTTACTAAATCCTACTCATTTCAAAATGGATTCTCAGCAATTATCACAACAATTAGAACAGCGCTTTCTTGAAATAGACTATAAAGACTATCAAGAAGTGGATAAGCAAATAGTACCTCAGAATGTGAAAGTAATAGCCTTAGAAAGAGATTTTGAAACCACCATCACTATGGAATTTAAATCGGTTTCACTAAACTCAAGCTTAAATTTCCCATTCAGGATTCCTAATGGTTTTCAAGAAATCGTGATTAAATGATAGCTTTTAAAAACACTATGTTGAAATACGTTTTAACCACTTTTTTTCTTTTTTTAATGCTGTTTGGCAATTCCCAAAGTGCAAAACAATTAGAGCTTGAAAATAGACGCCAAGAAATATTGAGCGAAATAAAGCAGTACGAATCCATGGTGTCTAAAGGCAGAAAAGATGAAAGATCGTTACTTTCTATGCTTGAAGATTTAAACTATAAAGCCACTGTAAGACGCAATCTTATCTCTATAACCAATCAGCAAGCCAATTTATTGACAAGGGAAATAAACAATAATCAAAATACCATTTCAAAATTAAGAGACAGGTTAACGCTCTTAAAAGAAGAATATGCAGCTATGATTGTAAAATCATACAAAAGCAAATCTGAACAAAGCAAAGTCATGTTCTTATTATCTTCAAGCAATTTTCAGCAAGCCTATAAACGTTTACAATACATAAAGCAGTATGCTGACTATCAGAAAAAACAAGGCGAGGAAATAAAAGTAAAAACACTTGAATTACAAGCTCTGAACAAGAGCTTATTAAAGCAAAAACAAGATAAAGAAGCGCTTATTAAAGAAAATAGAATAGCAAAAGAAAAGCTAGAGCAAGAGCAAAAGCAGCAAGAAATTTTAATGGCTTCCATTAAAAAAGATCTTAACAAGTACACTTCACAAATACGAGTTAAACAGCAAGAAATTGATAAGATTGACAAAGAGATTGAAAAGATTATTCGCGAGGCTATGGCTGCGTCAAACGTTAAAGCAGGAAAATCCAAAGAGTCTACAACTTTTGCATTAACACCAGAAGACAGAAAGCTAGCAGCTAGCTTTACAGCTAATAAAGGTAAGCTACCTTGGCCAGTTGAACATGGTTTGGTGAAAGTGCGTTATGGCATTCAAAAATCTCCAATAGATAACTCAGTTCCTATTAATAGTAATGGTGTTAGAATTGTTACCAATAAAGACGAAAAAGTACGCGCTGTATTTGAAGGAACCGTTCATTCTATCATGATTCCTAAAAACGGAAATAATGTGATTTTAATTCAACATGGAAATTACTTTACGGCGTATAAAAATCTATCCAAAATTTACGTCAAGAAAGGAGATAAGGTAACGACTAAGCAACAAATAGGCGAGGTTTTAACAGACAAAGCGTCCAATGAAACCATTCTTCAATTCGTTATTTTTAAAGATGGAAAAACACAAAATCCAGCCCATTGGATTAATAAAATGTGATAAAGTTAATTCGATGCTCAATATGTCACACTGAGCTTGTCATACTGAGCGCAGTCGAAGTACAGTCGAAGTGTGTTTCAGAATCTCATTAAAATTAACTCATAAACAACGCCTTCAATTCTGTAGCATCATTTGGCTTCATTTTTCCAGCAAGAACTAAGCTTAATTGTTTGCGACGTAAAGCACCATCAAAACGCAGTTTTTCTTCTTCAGTTTCAGGAACTATAGCAGGAATTTTAACAGGACTTCCTGTTTCACTAACTGCAACAAAGGTATAAATTGCTTCATTGGCTTTTGTTTTTTCACCAGATTCTCTATCGTCAATCCACACATCAATATAAACTTCCATCGAGGTTTTAAAAGCTCTGGATACTTTCGCTTCAACAGTTACAACACTTCCTAAAGGCACAGCTTTATTAAAGGCAACATGATTTACAGAAGCCGTTACAACAATACGTCTGGAATGACGTCTTGCAGCAATACTCGCTGCACGATCCATTCTGGCAAGTAATTCACCACCAAATAAATTGTTTAAAGGATTGGTTTCACTTGGCAATACCAAGTCAGTCATTGTGGTTTTAGAATCTTCAGGATGTTTTGCTTCCATCAAAAATGATTTAATTTTTATTTCCGTGAAAACGGAAATCCTAATTGAAGTGCAAAGGTAAGATGCTTTTAAAAATTAGCGAAGTAAATGTTACTTTAGTTTTTGAACAAGCAACCAAGCATCACGATTGTGATTTCTTCTGATGGAATACAATGCTTGTTGGGCTTCTGTACGTGTTTCATAACTCGAATAAACTACTTGATGCAAACCATATTTATTAGCTCCAATTTTACGAGCATTGTAACCCAAATCCCTGAGTTCTTCTAGTTTTTTATCGCAATTTTCTTCAACTCTAAAAGCACCTGCAACCACGTGAAAATTTCCACTTTGCTTGGTGACATTCAAGGTAATTGAAGGTAAAGGATTGTCGATAATAAAAGTGGCTTCCTGTATTTTAGAATCTATTTCTTTATTGGCTTCTTCCTGAGCCATTTGGTTATGCTGCTCTATTTGACCAACATAATAATTGGATGCTGCAAAACCACCAAGCGTTAAAGCTATTAACGCAACAGCAGCATATTTTAAATAAGGCTTTTTGGCTGCTGAGCTTGTCGAAGCACGTTTTTCAGGTGTGATGGTTAACGGAACAGCTTCCTCTAAAGCCTCAACCTCTTCTTTATAAACTTCGCGAGTTACCGAAGGTGACACAAATTGAGAGAGTCCAAAGGCTTCTGTTAAGTAATTTAAACTATGAGAAGGTTCAAAATTGATGTTACCTTCACTGTTAAGTGTAATCTCACCAATATTGTTTAACACAATTGTTTCACCTTGAGCTAAGTACGATTTTAATTCTCTTGTACGCTTGTCTATTTTTTTAACAGCAGATTCGTAAGGGATTTTCTCAACATCAGCCATATAATTTGCCAACAAACCATCGTTCTTTTTTAATTGTTCGTTAAAAGACACCACTTTATTTGGTGGATAAAAGGTATTGGTTTCCTGGTCTATTTTTGCAGACACTGCTTGTGTTAAAAAAGCTCCAAAATCAGGAATAACAACACATTCGTATCTGAACAGTAAATCGCTTATGTAAGTTTCTAATTGCATCAAAACAAAGTTAAAAATTTTTGCATGCTGAAAAAAAAACCAAGCAACTATTTATTAACAGTGCAATTTTTAGTTTCTTGTATGTTGTAATTCAATGTACTAGATGTCAGAAACTAATTTATTATTTGCTTTAGCCTTACAAAATGCACCCAATATTGGTGATATTACTGCCAAAAAACTGATTTCGCATTGTGGTTCTCCAGAGGCTGTACTCAATGAAAAGAAACATAACCTTCTTAAGATTGATGGCATAGGCACCTATGCTACAAGTGATTTAAATAAAGAGGTGTTGTTAAAGAACGCTGAGCAAGAACTCAAATTCATTAAGGAAAATAACATAGTTGTACATTACTTTATGGAAAGCAGTTATCCTGAACGCTTAAAACATTGTATCGATGGACCTATTTTATTGTTTCAACGCGGAAACATTACCATAAAAAACCAACCCATTATTAGTATTGTAGGAGCACGAAAAATCACCACACAAGGCATTGCAAATTGTGAGGCTATTGTAGAGCGTTTAGCTGCCTATAATCCAATTATTGTTTCTGGTTTTGCTTACGGAACAGACATCACAGCGCAAAAGGCTGCCATGAAAAACAACTTGCAAACTATTGGTTGTTTGGCTCATGGTTTGAACCAGATATATCCAAAAGTGCATCAAAAGTATGTGGCTGATATTGAAAGCCATGGAGGCTTTTTCACTGATTTTTGGAGTACAGATGAGTTTGATAGAAACAATTTTTTAAAGCGTAACCGAATTATCGCAGGATTGAGTGAAGCTACCATTGTTATTGAATCTGCCGAAAAAGGAGGAAGTTTGGTCACAGCAGATATTGCCAATTCGTATAACAGAGAAGTATTTGCAGTTCCTGGGCGCATTACAGATACGCAAAGTGTTGGCTGTAACAATTTAATTAAGTTGCAACGAGCACATTTGCTCTCCAAAGCTGAAGATGTGCCTTATATCCTCAATTGGAAGCTTGATGCTTCGACAGGCTCAGCAGATGAAAAACCAGTGCAAAAACAATTGTTTGTGGAGTTGAATACTGATGAAAAAGTGATTTACAACTTTTTAAAAGACAATGGTAAAGAATTGCTTGATATGATTGCCTTAAAATGCGATATGCCAACCTTTAGAGTAGCTTCTTTATTGTTAAATATGGAGTTAAAAGGTGTAGTGAGGCCTTTGCCTGGAAAACAGTTTGAGGTTATTTAGTAATATTTCCATCCAGTGTAAATGTTTTCATCACATTTTTGTTCAAAATAAAATTCAACATCTTCATTACTTATATTTGGCTTACCATTATGAGAGTAATAATTTAAAATCACAATGTCATTTGTTGAAAAACCAAGTTTACTTTCAAGTACTTGAAAAGTAATATTATATTTAGTGTAAAAATTAATCGAATTACAATAATAAGGTTGCTCTGGAATAATTACTTTAATTAATTTACCTTTTAATTTTATATTTTGAATTAGTTCATTACACTCTTCATATTCTATACACTCTTTCTCTTTTAATAATATATTTGACTTCTTTTTGTATAAATCTCTAACAGCGTGAACTTGTGTAATATGATTTAAAGACTTAAAATAGATAGAGTCATTAATGCCAGCTTTTACTTTAAACTTTCCTTTTTTTGAAGAGGTACCAATAACTCTGCTTTTTTTTAGTGATATTAATGAAAACCCTGAATTATTTTTTAAGCTTTTATATAAAGTGTCGTTAACAAATACAGACACTGCATAATTCAATTTTTTTTCAGCAAAAGCGTAACCTTTTATTGTTATTTTTTGAGATATAGCTGAAGTATAAGTAAAAAGAAATATATATAAGTATAGTTTATTTATCATTACAAAAGTTTAGTCTCAGCAAATAAGTAAATTATTATAATATTTATAAGTTTAAATGAGTGAATTGCCATTTCTATTGAGTAAACACTTATTTTACTTAAATGTCTTAATATTCAACCTTTAGAGTAGCTATTTTATTAAGCATGGAACTTAAAGGCGTAGTTAGACCATTATCAGGGAAGCAGTTTGAGGTTATTTAAATTCCTGTCTTTCGGCTATGCTCAAGATAAACTGCGGCAGGAATCCTAAAAATAGAAACTACTGTTTAATTAACACATACTCACCTAAAGGGATGTCAATATTTGTTGGATCTCCTTCATTAAGTGTGAACTTACCTTGCCCATCTAAAATGTTTAGATAAATTTTTTCTACTCCTCCTTCATTCCTATAGCGCATTATCAATTCTCCTGTTATTTGTGAAAAATTTGGATGCTCAATGGTAATTGATATTCTACGTTCATTGACTTCACAGTCCAAACACTGAGGAAGGTGGTGATTAGCGATAATCAAAGGATTACTTATTTTATGACTTAATGGATGAATATTGGAGTCGTTTATATTTGCTAATGTATTTACTTTTTCAATCCCATTTTCAATATATTGATATTCGCCATACAGTGCATCATAAGTATATCCATCACCATCATCAATCTGTAATATTTTTTTTAGCACAACTGTCCAAGAATTACTGTTATCTATCCATTTCCAGGTTCCGACAAACTTATCAAAATCATTGTCTACATCTTTATAATAGTGGCCAGAATTAGAGATATATATATCTGCATCTCCAAATAATGGAACAATCTGTTGAGCCATACCATTGACAGTAGTTATTGTTAAAGCTATTATTAATATTTTTTTCATTTTATTAATTTATCAAAAAAAGTTATCTAAAATGCTTAACAAAAATTAAAACGAGTAATTAAAGAATATAAGTTAGTAAGAAGCTGTTTTAGGTTAGTATCCAACCTTAGCTCTCACTCTTTTCAACACCTCATCAGCAACCAATTTTGCTTTTTCAGCACCAACAGCTAGAGCTTTATCAATCTCGTTGAGGTTGTTCATATAGTAATTGTAGCGTTCCCTCTTTGCTTAATTATAAGTAAATCAAAGAATTTATTGCTTGTTGAAATAATAATTCTTGACACCTAAACTTATAGTACTTATAGATAAAGTTAAACTATCAACACCTAATATTTCATAACAATTTTCACCTCCATTAGTGTCAATTAATTTCAAATAATTATATTCTGAACCAGTTTTTACTTCATATCCACATTGAGGTGTAGTTGTTGTAATTGTATATGTATATGTGTCAGTTATTTCATTTGTGTAATACCACAAGCATGTTCCATCATCATTGAATTTAATTTTCCAATTTGAGTCTTCTTCTGAAACCCAAGTTCCAATGATATCCTCTTCAGGTGTTGTAAAGGAACTTAAAACAACATACCCTATAATCAATAAAGAGAATGCACTTATTAAATATTTTATATATCTTTTCATAATTTTAATTTTGTATGCAAGTTATCGAATCTTTTGCTTTTTGAAATATTTCTTTTCTATCTGAAAGTCCATTTAAACCTCCATTTACTTTTTTTGTTACTATTTTTACAGTTGTTGTAGAATCCAAAGAAATTTTATCCAATACATTTTTTTTATAAAACCATAAGGCGCTTATAATTGCTATTGTATCGTTATTTTTAAGTATTTCTGGATTGGTTACAAAATCCTTGTCAGGGTCATATTTCCCATTATACCAATCTTTGAAAGCAGAATAATTTGTTTTTCCCGTTAATTGAAACACACCTCTTCCTCTATATTTATAGCCATCCTCACTTGCCTCATTTCCATTTCCCATTCTATCAGCATATACATAGTTAGCTACTTTTGAAGAATTATTTAAATAATCATCAGGATTTCTTTTGTTTAGTGTATCGGTTTCAGTTTGCCAAAAATAATTTTTATAAACGGATTTTAATCTACTAGACGTTGTATAATATAAACTTTCTTCTGCACCAATACCTTGATTAAACCCTCCTGTTTCATGACCAGCTTGAGATAAAAAATGTTGTAGTTCTTCTTTGGTATTTACACCTAAATCTTTTCCGTATTCATTAATTACAGATGCGAGTGTTTGCATATCAGTATCGCTCGCATTAGGAAATATTTTTTTCAAATCTTCTTTAGAAGTGTCACAATCTCCATCTTTTGCAGGGTTAACAGCCACCACATTATTCTCAATTTCCTCAAGCGGTTTACACTCACAATCTTGGTTAAATTGCAATGGAGCTTCACAGGTGCCAACATTTGTACAACTTGAGCCTCCACCAACAGATCCTCCACTACCACTACATGGATGTCTTAAAAATTCGTTCATGCTCTTGTCTCCAGTCTCCCCCGAGCAATTTATAACAAAATAAACTTCTTGAACATTATCACCATCATCAGGATAATTATCCCAAGTATCACCATCTGGATCTTCCCAATAAAATTCGCAATCTCCTCCAAAACCTCCATCATTACCATCATCAGGATAATCATTTTGATCCTCATCTTCTGGGTCATCACATGGGTGTCTTTCAGAAGCAGTTGCGTTTCCATTTGACATTGTTACCTTGGCTATATATATCCCTTCATCACTATAAAAATAGACCATTCCTGTATAATCACCTAAATCCTTTGTTAGAGAATGCGTGCTTAACCAAATTTCATCTGGCACAAACTTTAAAATAAAAAGGTAAAAAGTGTCCATATATTCCTTGACCACAAGGTTTAAAAAATACTTGCCATCCAAGCCACTTTGTTTAATGAGCCTAAAAGTATAATTGGACTTTTGGTATGCATTGGTAACTTGTGTGATTTCGTCTGTAATGAGTTCTGTCATGACCAAATTATCCTCATGGCTTCTGTTCATACCTTCTTCAGTGGTACTATCATCCAACAAAAACTTGTAATCTGAGCTTTTAGACGCAATAAAGCTCATCACCTCAGGAATGTCTCTAGCTGATACCGTTTTAACGATTGAGCTTTTATTTTCGTTGTTTTGTTCTAAATCTTCGAGAGTAAGATGTTCTTTTTGGCAGGTAAAAAAGGTACTTGTAATTCCAAGTAAAAGTAAAAAGAAAATGCTTAGCTTAAGCTTGGCGTTTGGCGTTTGGCGTTTGGCGTTTGATTTGTCATTAGGATAAAGTTTCAAAACAATAAGTTGTTTCAAAATTAAGTAATAATAAAACACGATACAATACGTAACTCTACGTATTTTTAATACCCAACCTTAGCTCTCACTCTTTTCAACACCTCATCAGCAACCAATTTGGCTTTTTCAGCACCAACAGCTAAAGCTTTATCAATCTCATTGAGGTTATTCATATAGTAATTGTAGCGTTCTCTTTCGGCTGAGAATTTATCAACGAGCAATTCATATAAAGCCTGCTTGGCATGACCATAACCATAACCACCTTGTTCGTAATTGGTTTTCATCTCAGTTATTTGGTTTTCATTGGCTACCAAGGCATAAATAGCAAAGCAGTTACAGGTTTTCCAATCTTTAGGTTCTTCTAAAGGTGTGCTATCTGTAGCAATGCTCATTATTTGCTTACGCAATTGCTTATCAGGCAAAAATAAGTTGATGATGTTATTTCTACTTTTGCTCATTTTTTCACCATCAATTCCAGGGATCAATTTACTGTTTTCCTCTGTTTTAGCTTGTGGTAGTACAAAGGTTTCTCCCATTTTAGCATGGAATCTTGATGCGACATCACGTGTTATTTCTAGGTGTTGTAACTGATCTTTTCCCACAGGAACTATATCAGCATCATAAAGCAAAATATCAGCAGCCATTAACATTGGATACGTAAACAAACCAGCGTTTACATCGTCTAGTCTGTCGGCTTTATCTTTAAAACTATGTGCTAAAGTGAGACGCTGATATGGAAAGAAACAACTTAAATACCAAGACAGCTCTGTGACTTGAGGCACATCGCTTTGACGATAAAAAACGGTTTTTTCAATATCTAAACCAAAAGCCAACCAAGTAGCTGCGGTAGAATACGTATTGTGCCTTAATGTTTCTACATCTTTTATTTGAGTTAAGGTATGCATGTTTGCAATAAAAAGAAATGATTCATTATTTGGATCATTACTCATTTTAATTGCTGGAATAATTGCTCCTAATAGATTTCCTAAATGAGGAGTTCCTGTACTTTGAACTCCAGTTAGTATTCTTGCCATATTCATTTCCCACGAAAGCGGGAATATTTTAAATTAAACTTAAAAACTAATATTGAAGCAAAGGTAATTTTTTTGATACAATAGCTCAATTATTTTAGTAGTTTTGATGCAGATGAATATTCTTAAATATCCTTTCTGGATTTTATATCGCATTTGGTTTTATGTGCTGGTCGCATTACCAATCATTATTTTATTTCCATTACTTATCATCTCCATTGTCAAAGAAAGTTGGTATCCATTCTTTTTTAAGCTGGCTCGAATTTGGGCAAAATTTATTTTGATTGGAATGGGTTTTGGTTGGAAAATAAACAAACTGCAAACGCCTGAAAAGGGCAAAAGCTACATGTTTATTGCTAACCACACGTCTATGATTGATATCATGCTGATGTTGGTTACTGTAAAGGATAATCCGTTTGTATTTGTTGGGAAGAAGGAATTGGCTAAAATTCCGTTGTTTGGATTTTTCTACAAGCGAACCTGTATTTTGGTTGATAGAAGTAGTGCGAAAAGCAGACAAGCTGTGTTTTTAAGAGCACAACGTCGTTTAAAATCTGGTGTTAGCATTTGTATTTTCCCTGAAGGCATGGTTCCTGAAGAAGACATAAAACTAGCCGAATTTAAAGATGGCGCTTTCAGATTGGCAATCAATCATAAAATACCAATCGTTCCCATTACGTTTTTTGATAATAAGAAACGGTTTTCATATACTTTTTTTAGTGGTGGACCAGGATTGCTTCGTGTAAAAATGCATGAGTTTTTAAAAACAGAACATTTAAAGATAGAAAACACAAAAGAACTGAATAGTAGCGCTTTTAATATTATTTCAGAGTCGTTAATGGCTTAAAAAATGAAAGCTGCTCCAGGCACGGAACAGCTTTCCGTTATTATTGCCTTAAAGATTTGGGGCAACAATAACCAATCTAACCAACTAAAAAATCTTTAAAATTTAAAACTAAAACCAGAATAAATACCAATAAAGTAAGGCTTAAAGTCGCCAGACGTGTTACTAAATGTATTTAATTGATACTTAAACGTAGGTTCAAGATTTAATTTAAATTTTTCTGATAACTTGAAGTCCAAACCAACTCCAAGGTTAGCACTAAAACTCGTTTTATTGATATTTGTTGCCTCACCTATTAAAGTTGTTTCACCATCAAGGGTGGAGTACACTTCATTTTCATTTAAAAATAAAGCGCTAAAACCACCTATTACGCGTAATCCCAGTTTTTGATCTGAGAACTCATATTCCATTTCCAGAGGCACTTCAATAAAGCCTAATTTCTGATCGATGCTTCCAATAATCTGATCTGAGATCACAGAAGGTATTTGAGCAAAGTTAAATTCTTCCATACTTACAAAAGAGGTACCTTGAGCGTCTTCTTTTAAGTCAACGTTTTTTAGTTGAAACCTAGCATCTGAAGGTGTTGCCGATACGTTGTTAAGTACAAATACATCATCAGTGCTATAACCTAAAACAACTTTATTGACTCCAGCACGCACACTTAATTTTTCAGTCAATGCATAACTACCTCTAACGCCATAACTCATATTTACATCACCTGTTTTGGAGTTTTCGTTAAACTGTTCATGTAATGATGAACCAGATCCTAAGGTGTTAAAATAAACTGGAGCAATACTAGGCGACACTTTCCAGCGATCATCTAATTTTTTCTTTTTCTTTTTCTCATCGTTTGCATCGTCTTGAAGTGTGTTTTCAGCCAACGCTTCTTCTATGGATGCTTTTTCTTCTTCTATTGCAATTTCTCCCTCTTCTGTTTCACTATTTGAAACTTTATTATTTTTTGTTGATGATGCATTTGTTACTGCATTTTCTGATTTGTTGTTTTTATCTAAAATTGTATCAACAGCTTCTTTGTTAATTGAAACAGCTTCTGACTCCTTATTGGCATTTTGCTTCTTTTTATCAATCTCTTTAGTTTGCGCTAAAGCATCAGCTTTAGTTGCGTCAAGAACCTCATCAACTTTTTTCTTGTTGAGGTCTTGAGTTTTATTGAATGTTTTCTTATTTGAATTATTTGCAACAGCAGTATTGGATGCTTTATTGTTTGGATTTGTCAACTTATCACTTTCAGAATCTTGTTTTGATGTACCTGTTTTGACGTTATCAATATCATTTTCTGAAGCTAATTCATCTTGTTCAAGAGTGTTGTTATTATCAATAACATCATTCTTTTTATTGTCAGGATTTAGTTTGTTTGAATCTGAATCTGAGTTTGTATTAGTGTCAACAATAGTGTTTTGATCTGGTTTTTCTTCAGAGGCATTAAACACATTGCTTCCAACGGTAAACAGCAATAGTAATACAGCAGCGATAGCGGAAAGCTTTAACCATAAAGGAATTGCTTTTCTGTCCTTTTTCTCTGCTTGTAGTTCTGCACTAATATTTTCCCATACAGCATGACTTGGAGTCACTTCAAAATCTTTGAGCTTTTCCTGAAATAATCTATCTATATGTTTTTTATCATTCATCACGATAATTGCGAATTTAAGCTCGCTTTATATGTTGTTATTTTTTCTTTTAAAATCATTCTTGCTCTTGCAAGGTTAGATTTTGTGGTTCCTGTTGTTATGTCTAGCATTTCGGCTATTTCTTTATGTGAATAACCATCTAAAGCATACAAGTTAAACACCATTCTGTACCTATCTGGCAATTCTTGAATGGTACTTAACAAAAAATCAATGCTTACATCTTCATTTTCTATTTCAACACTTACATCTTCTATTTTTTCTTCACTTACTATATTAAAAACACCTTTGTTTCTGTAACGTTGAAGCGCAGTGTTTATAGTAATTCGTTTTAGCCAACCTTCAAAAGAACCTTTGTTATTGTATTGTGATATTTTATTAAAAATAGTCACAAACGAATCTTGCAGATTATCTTCGGCTTCTGCTCGATTTCTACAATACTTTAAGCAAATTGCAAACAATTTACTCGAATAGAGTTTATATAGTTCACTTTGCGCTTTAGTATCATTTTTTTTACAATTTTGTATGAGTTGATCTAAACTCAATGTTTATATACGGTATTAATTAATACATACTATTCAACCGGAACTTCCATTATCATATAGGTGTCGTTCCCATTTTCATCTTGACCTTGCCAAAATTTAAAAATATAGGTTCCAAAATCTTTAGTGCATTCAAAAAACAGTGTTCGCCATTCTAATTCATCTTCTGGGCCTAAAGGTTCGCAAACAAGACCATCTTTTTCTTCAAGTACAGTATTTATAACAGCAACAGTTCTAAAATCGCCTTCTACTAAATAATACAATTCATTAAATGCGTAGCAGGTTGAGGGTCTATAATAACTGTATTGTATTTGGTAAAATGCTCCTGGAGTGAATGATTCTGGCATGAGTACTTCATTTATTGGTAAGATTTCAAAATGAAAATCTTGTCCTATAGGAGAATCATCTACACTACAAGATGAAAACATCATGGCAATGAGTCCAATAAAAAGCAGCTTTTTCATAATAATTTCAATTTTAAAAGTAACCTTGGTTATTATGTAGATGCATAAGCCCTAAAAAGGTTGCGTTTAAATATAAAAAAATCCCAATATTATTGGGATTTTGAAACTATTTATTCGATGAAATGACGTCTTTGATTTTTTCTTCCAGTTCATCCATGAGTTCTGGATTGTCTTTAATTATAATTTTCACGGCATCTCTACCTTGACCTAATTTAGTGTCTTCGTAACTAAACCAAGAACCACTTTTTTTAATGATTTCGTTTTCTACAGCAATGTCAAGGATTTCGCCAACTTTTGAAACGCCTTCGCCATACATAATATCAAACTCAGCTGTTTTAAATGGAGGTGCAACTTTATTCTTAACTACTTTTACACGAGTTTTATTTCCTTGTACTTCGCCGTCACTGCTTTTTATTTGAGTTGATCGGCGAATATCCAATCTTACTGATGCGTAAAATTTTAATGCGTTTCCACCAGTTGTGGTTTCTGGATTGCCAAACATAACGCCAATTTTTTCTCTTAATTGGTTGATAAAAATCACTGTACAGTTCGTTTTACTTATGGAAGCTGTAAGTTTACGTAATGCTTGCGACATTAAGCGTGCATGAAGTCCCATTTTGGAGTCACCCATTTCGCCTTCAATTTCACTTTTTGGGGTTAATGCTGCAACAGAATCAATTACAACAATATCAATAGCGCCTGAACGAATTAAATTATCTGTAATTTCAAGGGCTTGTTCTCCATTATCTGGTTGCGAAATGATTAAATTATCTATATCAACTCCTAATTTTTGGGCATAAAACCTATCAAAGGCATGTTCAGCATCAATAAATGCAGCAATACCTCCAGCTTTTTGAGCTTCAGCAATAGCATGAAGTGTTAGCGTAGTTTTTCCGGATGATTCTGGACCATAAATTTCTATAACCCTACCTCTTGGATAACCTCCAACGCCTAAGGCAATATCCAGTCCTAATGATCCAGACGGAATGGCATCAACGTCAACCACTGCTTGGTCGCTCATTTTCATTACTGTACCTTTTCCGTATGCCTTATCTAATTTATCTAATGTAAGTTTTAGTGCTTTTAATTTTGCATCTTTTTCGTTGCTCATTGCTTCAATATTTCGTTTCTAATTCTTGCTAAAATAATACATCTTTTAGCATCAAACAATTTTATAACGCAACCTTTTTAAAGTTTTTGCATCTACTAAATAGTACTGGGAAAATTTATGCTATGAAAAACACTTTATTTTCTTTTTTTGAAGAATTTAAAGTGAGGCTTTATCAAAATACTTGATAAAAAATGAACCATTATTAAATGTTTTAAAACACTTTAAATTAATATTTAAGGTGTTTTTTTATGCCATAAATTAAAAGCGTACATTTGCAAAAACTTATTTTTTTAACCTTAAATATTAGTATAGCATGCAACTGTACAATACCTTAAGTGCTAAAGAAAGGGCTGTGTTAATTGAAAAAGCAGGCAAAGACAGATTAACACTCTCTTTTTATCAGTACGCTAAAATTGAAAACCCTCAACAATTTAGAGATCATTTGTTCATCACTTGGAACTCCTTAGATGTTTTAGGCAGAATCTATGTTGCCCATGAAGGTGTTAATGCCCAATTATCACTCCCCGCAGATCATTTTGAGGCATTTAAAATCCATTTAGATTCCATTGAATTTTTAAAAAGTGTTCGATTAAATATAGCTATTGAGCAAGACAATATGTCGTTTTTAAAATTGAAAGTAAAAGTTCGCGATAAAATTGTTGCTGATGGCTTATCTGATGATACGTTTGATGTTACAAATAAAGGCGTACATGTAGATGCCAAGAAGTTTAACGAACTTATTGAGGATAAGGACACAGTGTTGGTTGATATGCGCAACCATTACGAAAGCGAAATAGGACATTTTAAAAACGCAGTTACTCCTGATGTTGATACCTTTAGAGAATCTTTAGATATTATTGAAGATGATCTAAAAGAGCATAAGGATGACAAAAAATTGGTTATGTACTGTACTGGAGGCATTCGTTGTGAAAAAGCAAGTGCTTATTTTAAACATAAAGGGTTTAAAAATGTCTATCAGTTAGAAGGAGGCATTATTGAATATACACGTCAAGTCAATGAGAAAGGGTTAGACAATAAATTTATTGGCAAAAATTTTGTTTTTGATGATCGTCGTGCAGAAAAAATAAGCGATGATATTATTGCACAATGTCACCAATGTGGATCGCCATTTGATGTGCATACCAATTGCGCCAATGATGCTTGTCATTTACTTTTTATTCAGTGTGATTCTTGTAAAGAAGAAATGAACAATTGTTGCTCAACAAACTGCAAAGACATTCACGCTTTGCCTTTTGAAGAGCAAAAAGCACTCAGAAAAGGACAGGGAAACAGTAATGATATTTTCAAGAAAGGAAGAGCAGATCACTTACCTTATAAAAAAGACCTGAGAAATATATTTGAAAATTTCAAACAAGCAGACGCATAAACCTTTAAATATCATAGTTATGGAAAAGATTGAACTTATGGCACCTGCTGGTAATTTTGAATCGCTTCAAGCCGCTTTAGATAATGGTGCAGACTCAGTTTATTTTGGCGTTGAGCAACTAAATATGAGAGCTAGAGCATCTATTAATTTCACATTAGATGATTTACCAGAAATTTCACGACGATGCAAAGAAAAAAACGTTCGTACTTACTTAACGCTTAATACTATTATTTACGATCATGACCTGTCTATAGTAAAAACCTTAATAAAGCGAGCAAAAGAAGCAGATATTACTGCTGTTATAGCCATGGATCAGGCTGTTATTGCATCGGCTAGGGAAGTCAATATGGAAGTGCATATTTCAACCCAAATAAATATCACAAACATTGAAACGGTTAAATTTTATGCCATGTTTGCAGATACTATGGTGTTAAGTAGAGAGCTAAGCTTGCGTCAGGTAAAAAAAATTACAGAACACATAAAAAAAGAGCAGATAAAAGGGCCTTCAGGTAAGCTAATTGAGATTGAGATTTTTGGACATGGAGCGTTATGTATGGCTGTTTCTGGAAAATGCTATATGAGTTTGCATTCACATAATTCATCTGCCAATAGAGGTGCTTGTAAACAAAATTGCAGAAAAAAATATACAGTTGTAGATCAGGAAACTGGTTTTGAAATGGAGTTAGACAATGAATACATTATGTCTCCAAAAGACCTTTGTACTATTGATTTTTTAGACCAAATAGCAGATTCCGGAATAAAAGTTTTAAAAATTGAAGGAAGAGGTCGCGCTCCAGAATATGTGGCGAGAGTGATAAAATGTTATCGCGAAGCTATCGATAGTTTGGAAAACGGCTCTTATGATAAAGAAAAAGTCATTAATTGGATGAAAGAACTGGAAACCGTCTATAACAGAGGTTTCTGGAATGGTTATTACCTAGGGCAAAAACTTGGAGAGTGGAGTAAAGGATCTGGATCTCATGCTACACAAAAAAAGGTATACTTAGGTAAAGGGTTGCATTTTTTCCCAAAACCAGAAATAGGAGAGTTTAAAATAGAAGCTTATGATTTAAACCTAGGCGATTCCATTTTAATCACTGGGCCAACAACTGGAGTTAAAGAATTAAAAGTTGAAGAAATGTTAGTAAATGACAAGAAGTTGGAAAAAGCATCAAAAGGCGACTCTGTTACCATTCCTCTTGGATTTAGAATACGTCCTTCAGATAAATTGTATAAAATAGTTGAAAATAAAATAGAAGCCTAATGGTTATTATTACTTTGCAACGAAATAAATGTATAGGTTGTAATTATTGTGTAGAAATGGCTCCTAGACAGTTTCAGATGTCAAAAAAAGATGGTAAAACGGTGCTTTTACATTCTAAAGAGAAAAAAGGTTTTTTCACCTTTAAAACAAAAGATAACTTAATTTTTGAAAATTGTGAAAATGCATCAAAAGCATGCCCAGTTAAAATAATCAGTGTTAAAATGAATTAGGCAAAAAGCCAAAACAAATGAATGTATACAAGCTTCTAAAACTTAACAGAATTATAAAAAACCATAGAATAAAATTCTTTGGACTTTATGTATTGCATAAGTTAAACATGCGATATCTAGCTGTTAACTTAGATCCTGTTATGGCTTGCAATCTGCGTTGTAAAATGTGTTATTTTACAGATGCTGATTATGTAAAAACACTCAAAGGTCAGTTTAAAGAAGAAGAACTTAATCAAGTGGCAAAAACCATTTTCAAACGTGCTTTAAAGCTACAAATAGGATGTGGTACAGAACCAACACTTTATAAAGACCTCGTAAAAATCGTTGAATTAGGAAAGGCCTATAAAGTACCATACATATCCATTACCACAAATGCCAATTTACTTGATGAAGAAAAAATAGAAGCTTTATTAAAAGCTGGCTTAAATGAGTTTACAATTTCTCTACATGGAGTGACTAAAGAATCCTATGAAAACTTTATGAAAAAAGCCAGCTATGATAAATTTCATAATGCATTTAAAGCTTTTGCAAAACTAAAAACAAAGTATAATTTTAAAGTTCGTATTAATTACACCTTTAACAAAGACAACTTTTATGAGTTAAGTGAATTTTTTAATCACTTTGATGGTAATAGTTTTGATATTCTTCAAATTCGTCCAATCCAAAAAATTGGAAATACAGAGTATAATGATTTCGATTTAGAATCTATAAGAAATGATTATCCTCAATTAATAAAAGACATAAGAAATAAGTGTAAATCAAACAATATCATATTGTTAGCACCAAACGAAATACCTAACGCAAATGAAACGAACACATCAAGTTTCATTTTTGATTACACATTTTGCTATATATCACCAAATAAATTTTGGAAGCCTAACTTCAACTGGAAATCACAAACATTTGAAGAGTTTTCAAATGAAATAGGTTGGAGCCAACAATTGTTTTCAAATATTTTCAAATCTAAAACAGAGCTGAAAACCCTTTCAAATCGCTTAAATTATGAGATTGATTTTAATTAAGAGCTTCGCTTTTTAAAGTCATCATAATAATCTTATCTTTACGTTTTAAATAAATTATTAACACTCATTCGCAACAGCTTAGTTGTTAGTGAATTCAATATATAAAAATCTATGGCTTGTAACAGTTGTTCAACTGGAAAAGATGGTCAGCCAAAAGGATGTAAAAATAATGGAACTTGCGGAACCGATAGTTGTAATAAACTAACAGTTTTTGATTGGCTCTCAAACATGTCACTTCCCAATGGCGAAAAACCTTTTAATTGGGTTGAAGTCCGTTTTAAAAACGGACGAAAAGTCTATTATAAAAATTCTGAAAACTTAACATTAAGCATTGGCGACATTGTTGCTACTCAAGCACAATCTGGGCATGATGTTGGCATGGTAACGCTCACAGGAGAACTTGTAAGAGTTCAAATGAAACGCAAAAACGTTTCAGAAGATGATCCTGAAGCCCTTAAAATTTACCGAAAAGCATCACAAAAAGACATAGATATTTGGTCTGCAGCTAGAGATAAGGAAGAACCTATGAAGGTAAAGGCAAGGCAATTTGCCATCAACCTTAAGTTGCAAATGAAAATTTCTGACATCGAATTTCAAGGAGATGGCAGCAAGGCAACTTTTTATTACACAGCTGAAGATCGAGTAGATTTTAGAGAACTTATTAAGGTTTTCGCTAAAGAATTCAGAACCAGAATTGAAATGAAGCAAGTAGGTTTCCGCCAAGAAGCTTCACGTTTAGGAGGCATTGGGTCTTGTGGTCGTGAATTGTGTTGCTCAACTTGGTTAACAGACTTCCGTTCTGTAAGCACTTCTGCAGCAAGATACCAGCAACTTTCATTAAACCCTCAAAAATTGGCTGGACAATGCGGAAAATTAAAATGCTGTTTAAATTATGAATTGGACACGTATTTGGATGCTCTTAAAGATTTTCCAAAATCAGATGTAAAATTAATTACCGAGAAAGGAAAAGCAGTGTGTCAAAAAACGGATATTTTTAAAAGACACTTATGGTTTGCTTATGAAGGCGAATGGATGAATTGGTATAAATTAACAGTAGACCAAGCCAATGAAATTTTAGCGCTAAATGCACAAAAGAAAAAGGCACAAAGCCTTGAAGAATATGCTTCTGAATTGATTGAAGATACTAAAGCTGAATTTGAAAACGTTGTAGGTCAAGATAGTTTAACGCGCTTTGATAGTCCAAAACGCAAAAATAAACGTAGAAATAATAGGAACAAGAACAAAAGAAAGTCGACTAATAATGCAAAGTAAGTTTCAATTTATAACTGTGTTTTTAGTTTTTCTTTTTGTGTCTTGCGACTCAAATCAAGTTTTTGACGAATATAAATCTGTTCCAAACCAATGGCAAAAAGACGATATTGTTGAGTTTGTGTTTGCACCAACAGATACGCTAAGTAGCTATAATTTGTTCATTAATTTAAGAAACAACAACGACTATAAATTCAACAACTTATTTCTAATAGCAGAAATAGATTATCCAAACGGGAAAAGTGTTGTAGACACTTTAGAGTATAAAATGGCACAACCCAATGGCGAATTTTTAGGAACAGGATTTACAGATATTAAAGAGAACAAGCTTTGGTATAAAGAGAATTTTACATTTAATGAGTCTGGGTTATATCACATAAAACTACAACACGCCATGAGAGAAAATGGAAATATTGAAGGTGTTGATGCTTTAGAAGGTGTTACAGATATTGGATTTAGAATAGAAAACATAAACAATTAAAATGTCATTTTGAGTAATTTTATGTCACACTGAGCACAGTTGAAGTGAAACAAGATTACATCGAAAAATAATTAATAGTATCAATGGCAAAAAAGAAAAACGCAAAAGCAAACCAAGATTTTTCAAAATACGTTAAATGGTTTTGGAAATTATTCGCTGGCGGAATTTTAGCAATCATCCTTGTTTTTT
>JAUIGO010000067.1 GCA_030429955.1 Bacteroidia bacterium | reverse complement strand
CATCAAAGATAAAACGTTTATTTTCTCTATTTTTGAGACGAAACGAATATGTAGGGAAGTTTAGCTTTTGCACTACACAAATTTGGTGATTTTTTTTCAATGGACGAAGTAAAACAGTTAGTTGCTGATATAAAAAACGGAAACCTTAAACCCATTTATTTTTTAATGGGAGAGGAGCCATACTATATTGATAAAATATCAGATTTTATTGAAGATAACATACTTTCGGAAGAGGAAAAAGGCTTTAACCAGATGGTTCTTTATGGTCGTGACGTCACTATTGAAGATATTGTGTCCAATGCCAAGCGTTATCCAATGATGGCAGAACGTCAGGTTGTGATAGTAAAAGAAGCGCAAGATTTATCCAGAACGATTGAAAAATTAGCTTCTTATGCTGAAAATCCGCAACCAACAACTGTACTTGTTATAAATTACAAGTATAAAAAAATTGATAAGCGCAAAGCACTTTACAAATCCTTAAAAAAGGACAATGTCGTTTTTGAAAGCAAAAAACTTTACGAAAACCAAGTCGCTGAGTGGATAAGACGTACCTTATCTCCAAAAGGTTATACCATTGCGCCTAAGGCTGCGCAAATGTTGGTGGAGTTTTTAGGAACTGATTTGAGTAAGATTAATAATGAACTTGAAAAACTACAGCTCATTATAAAAAAAGACACTCAAATCACACCAGAACTTATTGAAGAGAATATTGGAATCTCTAAGGATTATAACAATTTTGAGTTACGCAAAGCCATTGGAGATAGAGATCACCTTAAGGCGTATAAAATTGTAAATTATTTTGCCGATAATCCAAAAGACAACCCCATGGTTGTTACAGTTTCATTGCTGTTTAGCTTTTTCTCTCAGTTATTACATTTGCATGGTTTGCATGATAAATCTCCTCGTGCTGTAGCATCTTCACTTAAGGTAAATCCTTATTTTGTGAATGAGTATTTAACTGCAGCTAGAAACTATCCAATGAAAAAAGTAAGTAGTATTATTGCAACCTTACGTGAATTTGATGTAAAAAGTAAAGGTGTTGGTTCTAACGCAGTGCCTCAAGGCGATTTACTTAAAGAGTTAATGGTAAGAATCCTTAACTAAATATTAATCTTTTATTACTTTAGGTATTGTTTTTTGGGTAAGTCCTGTCGTATCTGTCAGTGTTTTTAAAAAAGCAACAAGATCTGCTTTTTCTCTCTTGTTAAGTCCTAAAGGAGCATCAGATAAGGTTTGATTTTCAACATCTAATCCCATGCCTTTTCCGCCACCTAAATTATAAAAATCAATGACTTCTTCAAGGGTGTTAAATGAGCCATTGTGCATATAAGGTGCTGTGAGTTCAATATTTCTAACAGTCACTGTTTTAAAAGAGTTTCTAAAAAACCAATGTTTATCTAAATTTAAACCATTTACTACACGACCTAAATCTTCATCCAGTTTCGGATTAATACTATCCAAACCAACAGTAACTCCTAAAACTTCAGATTCAGATTCTATATAAAAAGGAGGCACAGTGCCATTAAATACTGGAGCAAAATGGCAAGTTGCACAAGCTGCTTTGCCCATAAATAAATTAAAACCTCTGTAAGCATCTTCTGGATAAGTGTCAATATCATCACGTACAAATTGGTCAAACTCACTATTGAAAGATTTTAACGAATTTACATACGCAGCAATGGCATTACTAATAGAGCGTTTATTGATGTCGTCTTTGCTAATGTCTCCATAAGCTTCATCAAACAACTTTCTGTATTCCGAAATTCTATTGAGTTTACTGGCAATGGTTTTAAAGCTGGTATTAAACTCCAAATTATTATCTACAACGTGAGCGACTTGCTTTTCTAAGTTATGGTCACGTAAATCCCAGAAAAAACGTTTGGAGTAACCAATGTCTATCAAGCCAGGAGAGTTTCTCTTATTGGCAACACCATTTTTATTTGTGGAACTTTTTGGCAATCCATCAGAAAATCCTTTTTTTGGATTATGACACGTTACACAAGACATTTTTCCATCATTTGACAATATTGGATCTTCAAATAGTTTTTTACCAAGTTTTATTGAAGCTGGGCTACTTAATGGCAAATACGTAAAATAGCCATAGTAATCTGTGTCTAAAAATGACTCATCAAAAATAACATCGTTATTGATGTTTTGTGCATGATATTTATAGCGCTCTAAGGAAATGTTATTGGATTTTTGAAATTGTAATAATTGAGCGTAAAGAGGGTTAATAATAGTTTTTAAGAATACTAAATGGTCAAAATCGTCCATCTCTTTTTGAGATTTCAAGATATTTGTTCCTTTTTCATAGATAGAATTTACCTTTTCAAAATCGGCTTTAGCATCATCCATGACTGAAGGCTCAAACATCTGAAATGTTGAATGCATGCTTTCAAAACTCACAATGGCTTCTTCTAAAATATTTGCTGATCCAGGAGTATCAAACCCTGAAAGACCGAGTGTAAAAACACGAATAACACCAGAGCGAAGAGCTTCTATAGCTGAATTTTCAACAATTTTTATAGGTAAGTGTATATCAGTAATAAAATCGACTCTTTTTTTTAATTCTTCAGCTAATTTTTGAATGTGTTCAATGTTTTCTAGCGGATTGTCGCTAAAAATCTCTTCATCTAAAGTTTGCAATCCATTAGGTTCAAAAACAGTTTCGCCTCCGAAATCAGGATCAATTTTATACAGTGGAGCACCATTTATGTACACACTGTTATAACTGGTTTGGTCGTAATCAAAAATAAACTCTACACGTTTAAATGCCAATCTGGTTTTTGTGAGTTGGTTTTGTAAAGCTTCAATATCATTTTTAGAGCTGGTTTGTTGAGAAGTTTCTAAAAGCTGATGCACTTCATCTTGAAATTGATGAAAATCACTTTTATAATGGTCTTTGATTTTCTCAAGGGTTTCATTAATTTTTGAGATATCTTTATGACTATTATTTGGTTGAAAAATGATGCCAATAAAGAACCAAGCGGTAATTATTTTAATAAAAACCGATTTAACCATGATATTTAATGAATTGAAGTTTAGTTTTTATCAATAGAATATTTCCCAGCTCCTGTAAATGCAATTGCTAAGAAACAAACCGCATAAAATAAAGCCTTTTCTTTTGTTCCAATGGGATCTGAAGCATGCACAATAAAAGCGGCAACGAGCATAGTAATTGTGGTTGGAATTGCAGCTAACTTTGTTTTGTAGCCAATGATAATGAATATGGGAGCTATAAACTCACCAATTACTGCCAAAATAAGAGAAATAACTGGACCTAATCCTATTGGATCTCCAAAATCAGTAGGATCTGTAAATAGTTTTAAAAATTTACCATAACCATGAGTAAGCATCAGTACTGAGGCTCCAACGCGCAGTATTAATAAGCCTAAATCTTTGTTTGTTTTAAACATATTTTTTGGGGTTTAATCGGTTTTTAAAAGACTAAAATAGAAAAAAGAAATTATACTAGATTACTATCCTAATATTTAAAAACAAAAAAATCATCTCATTTTAGGGTAATCCTCAGGATTCATTTCATGCATAATTTGATAAACCGTTTCAAAAATATCTTCGTTTGATGGTTTGCTGAAATAATCGCCATCTGTTCCGTAAGCTGGTCTATGCTCTTTTGCAGTGAGTGTTTTTGGTTGGCTATCCAAATATTGATAAGCATTTTGAACATTCAATATTTCATTAAGAATATAAGATGAGGCTCCGCCAGGAACATCTTCATCAATTACTAAAACGCGATTGGTTTTGGCTATACTTTTTACAATATCGTGATTCAAATCAAACGGAATCAAGGATTGTACATCAATAACTTCGGCATCAATGCCAACCTCAAGGAGTTCTTTGGCTGTTTCTTCAACCATTCTTAGTGTAGAACCATAAGATACCAAAGTAATATCAGTTCCTTCTTTAACCGTTTCAACAACACCAACTGCTGTTTTAAACTTACCAATATTATTTGGCATTTTTTCTTTTAAACGATATCCATTTAAGCACTCAATAATCAAAGCTGGTTGATCGCTTTCTAACATGGTGTTATAAAAACCTGCAGCAATGGTCATATTGCGAGGCACAAGTACATAAACACCACGAATCAAATTGAGAATGCCTCCAAGTTGTGATCCATAATGCCATATACCTTCTAGTCTATGACCACGAGTTCTGATAATCATTGGTGCTTTTTGTTTACCTACTGTTCTGTAGTGCAGTGTTGCTAGGTCATCACTTATTATTTGCAATGCATACATTAAATAATCCAAATACTGAATTTCAGCAATTGGTCGTAAACCACGCATTGCCATGCCTATTCCTTGACCAAGAATGGTAGCTTCACGAATTCCCATATCAGACACACGTAATTCACCATATTTTTCTTGCAGTCCTTCAAGACCTTGATTTACATCACCTATATTTCCTGCGTCTTCTCCAAAAATCAATGCCTCTGGATAGTTTTTGAAAATAGCATCAAAATTATCTCTAATAATGATACGTCCATCAACCATTTCTGCATTGTCATTGTAAGTAGGCTTTTCAGCTTCAATAAGTGTTGCGTTTTTATCAGACTCGCTATATAAGTGCGAACTGTATTTGGGTTGATTGATTTCAAAATAGTGATTAATCCAATTTAATAAGGCTTGCTTAGCAGGAGAATTTTCAAAAGTAATATACTTTAAACTCTTTCTGGCTGTAGATATCACGTCCTTTTTAATTGGTTCATCAATAGCAGCTAAATCGTTAATAAGCTTTGTGATAAATGGTTTGTTTGGGCTTGAAGCAGCAACATTGTTCAGTAATGAAACGAGTTCTGTACGCTCTTGTAATATTGGATTCAAAAAGGCATTCCAAGCGGCTTTTTTACCATTACGAACCTCTTTTTTAAGTTGCTTTTCTAAAGTAGACAACTCTTCATTGGTAGCAATGTCATTAGTAATAATCCATTCACGCATTTTTACAATACAATCATGCTCACGCTCCCAAGTTAATCGTTCAGGAGATTTGTAGCGTTCATGTGAACCTGATGTTGAATGTCCTTGAGGTTGCGTTAATTCAGTTACATGAATTAAAACAGGAACATGTTCTTCACGTGCAATTTTTGCAGCAATTAAATACGTATCTATTAACGTTGCATAATCCCAGCCTTTTACTTTAAGTATTTCGTAGCCTTTGGCTTCGTCATCACGTTGGAACCCTTTTAATATTTCAGAAATATTTTCTTTGGTTGTTTGGTGTCGTGCGTGAACAGAAATACCATATTCATCATCCCAAATACTAATAACCATAGGTACTTGTAGTACACCTGCTGCATTGATAGTTTCAAAAAAGATGCCTTCACTCGTGCTTGCATTACCAATGGTTCCCCAAGCAACTTCATTCCCATTTTCAGAAAAGTTAGCAGTATTAATACCTTTAACGTTTCTGTAAATTTTTGAAGCTTGAGCTAGACCTAACAATCTTGGCATTTGTCCAGCAGTAGGAGAGATATCTGCACTAGAATTGGGTTGTTTGGTTAGGTCTTTCCAATTGTAATTATCGTCAAGACTATGTGTGCCAAAATGTCCACCCATTTGTCGTCCAGCACTCATTGGATCAGCTTTAATATCTGTATGAGCATATAAACCAGCAAAAAACTGTTCGATGGTTAATTTGCCAATGGCCATCATAAATGTTTGGTCTCTGTAATATCCAGATCTGAAATCGCCATTTTGAAATGCCTTAGCCATAGCTAATTGCGGCACTTCTTTACCATCACCAAAAATGCCAAACTTTGCTTTTCCAGTTAGTACTTCGCGACGTCCCAATAAACTACATTCCCTGCTTGTTACGGCAATAGTATAATCGTTTATGATTTCGCTTTTGAAATCAGCATAAGACATGGCTTTAGTAATATCTGGATCTGTTTGCATTTATTAGGGTTTGAGTTTTGCAAAGGTAGTAAATTCACTACATTTTGCAATCTCATTATCTGTTAATGTATTATGAAATTATTAAAAATTAAAGCTATTTATTAACAAAAACGTAATGAATTTTAAAATATAGAAAAATGGTTGCGAATAATTAAATTGGCAACTTCAATCAGTTAGTACCACTTTCTTCTAAACAATCCTAACAATGATTTTGGGTCGACAGTAAAAACGAATCGGATCTTTTCATCGTAGTTAGGGTTTCCAACTTCCCAGCCAAGGTTAGAATAAACAGGGAAATAGACTTCAAAATAATCTGTAACAAGGTTTAAACGAATACCAGAGTCATACACAAATTTCATGTTTGAAAACTTGTTTTTAACGACACCAAAATCTGCATAGCCTTGAATGTATCTCCAGATTGTGGTGCTAAAGTTCATGGTCGTCATCCATTCATTGGCAAAGGGTGTTTTTAGTTTTGATTTAAAACCACCTTCGGCAATAATGAGCTGCTGACTAAAGAGTCCTGAGGCTTCAGATCGACCTAAATAATTATAATCAAATAAATAATCTGTTGGCCTGTCCAAAGCAAAACTAAAATAGTCCGAATTTGGGTCGTTATTGTTATATATAAAGGTTCCGAAATAAAACCTTAAATTGATTTGTCTGTTGCTTTCAAATAGTCTTCTATATTCATAATTCAGGGCAATTTTCCCAAAATTTTTAGATAGTTGAAAATCTGCAAACCATTTATAAAAATTCACCAAACCTGGATTGGTATCAACAAATTGCGCATTAAAAACGGCATAATCAGGTTCGTCGTTATTGGTAATGTTGTTTATGTCTGGATCTTTGGAAATATCAAGATATCTAAAACTTAATGCTTGGTATTTGTTAGATCTGAAATTAGAATCATCTCTAAAGGTAAAGGTCAGGTCAGGTGAAATAACACGAGCAAATAAATCAGGACCATAGGCACCATACTTACCTGAAATACCATAGCTAAAACTATAGAGGTTAGATTCTTCAATATTTTTGGTTATTGATACAGAAGCAGAGCCAGTCAAGGTTTTTGATTTCATTCCATATTTTGGAGAAAATTTATAATTGAACCCTTTTCTAAGCAAGGTCTTGTTGTAAACTTTGGCTCCAAGTGTCAAACCATCATATATGTTATTAAACTCAACCAAAGGCATTAAAAATACTTGACTGTAATTTGGGTCTTCAACATCTTTAAACAACCTAACTTGAATTGGTTTATTGTTAGATAGAAAGCCTTTTAACGATTTCCAATTGTCCCTTAAGTTAAATTCTGGTATGGTTTGATCGTAATTTAAAGTAAGTCTGTCAGCATTATTTTTTGGTATGGTAAACGTTTGCTTATCTGAAACACTATCAATCCATATTTTGGAAACTATAGTGTCATTGTTTAGTGAAAACAGAGAAATTGGCATTTTGTTTTCACGTTTGTTTTTTATGGTAACTTTTATGGAATCATCAGTGGTTTTTACGTTTGTGATTTTAAAGTCTATCTTTTTTCTGGTAGACAAATAATCTTCAAAAAACCAATTAATATCTTTATCTGTTTTTGATTTTATAAGGGCTTCAAAATCTGAGGTTGAGGTTTGCTTTAATTTATTGGTGTTTAAAAATTCTTGAAGGGTTTTCTCAACAATTCCGTTATTTACATAATCGTCTAAATATCGCAATCCTATCCCAGCTTTATATTTGTTTGCCAATTCTGCGTTAAAACGTAACAGTTCATCTTTTGGCAATGTCAATGGCTGATCTCTATTGGTTCTTGCCATGTGCATATATGTAAGGTTGTACTGGTCGTTGAATTTCAAATCTGCAGCATGGAAAGATCTAATTCCCCAAATATCTGCCAAGGTGCCAAGTAATTTCATGTCTGGATAGTACTCTTCTATGTATTTCATGAAATAATAGATTTGTATGCCATCCTTTAGCCATTGGTCATGTCTTGGGTTTATAAGCAGTGTATTGTCTAGATAATTACTAAGCGTATTTTTTAAGAGTTGCAGTTCAAATTGAAAATTCTTAGGAAAAGGTCTTATAAATTCTGGTAACTGACTTAAGCCATATACAGGGTCTTTCTTGGCGTCAATTTGCGTGACCAATAATTTTTCATGCGGATATGCTCCTAGATGTCGTGTGATAAAACTTGTAATCTGATCTGTGATAATAGCTTTTTCAGCAGGTTCCAAGCCTTTTTCTGTTAAGTCTGAAACAACTGAGAAATTATCAGTTTGTATAGTTTTATAAGATGGCAAATAGGTTAAAAAAAGCTTACTGTCTACACGATCTTTTCCTGTTAAAGTAACAGTTTGTGTCTCTTGGTTTTGCTGAGTAGATACCAAATCTAATTCTGTGTTAAGCACATAATTTCTTGGAAACTCGGCTTCAAGTGTAATATCAGCTTTCGGGATGAACAAATCATCCAGATCTTTATTGCTATAGTAGTTCCATGTTCCATTATAAACTACTGGAGTAATATACCAATACTTCAGTTTTAGTTCATTAAAAGGAGAAATGCCATAACGTGTAAACTTATCACTTGGCAAATGAATTTTATAAGCAAGCGTAATTTCATAAGATTCACCTGGTAATATGGCTTTATCTAAGTTTACGTAAACGACATCGATCTGATTTTCTACACGATCAAAACTTAAGCTATTGTTTCGTTCATCTTTAATCGAAGTAATAACTGTGAAACCACGTTCTTCGTTTTTTGCAAAATGAAAATTGGTACTGAATTCTTCAGTGAACCTATTGGCTAAAGGCGTGTTTTTTGTTGAAAAACTATTGTTCCAATCACTAAGGTAAATAATGTTTAGTGTATCTTTTGACGTATTGGTATACGAAATAAACTGGTTTACAGTTATTGTTTTTTCAGCGATATTAAAGTTTGCTTTTATATCTATTTTATTCTGTGCAACAAGAAGTTGGCAAGAAAGTAGGAGCAGAAGTAGATATAAAAATGTTGTTTTCAATTATTGAATCACGAATTTTAAAGGTTCAATGTGTTTGTTTGATGGTGTTATATAATACATGCCACTTGCCAATCTGGAAACATCTATAGTTACGTTAGTTGCATGATTGGTTGTATATGTCTCAACTTTTTGACCAAGTGTGTTGTAAATAGTTATATTATTAATAGCACTTTGTGCAATGTTTAATTGCAATTGTTCTGAGACAACATTTGAGCCTACAATTTTAATGCCATTGTTATAAACTACGTCATTGGTACTCAATGATTCTGTTGTATGTAACTCAATAGTTACAGGTAAGTGATCGCTCATGGTGTACAAGGCATCTCTTATAGTACTACTGAATTCTGCTCCATCACAATCATTGGAATTTATTTCCTGGTTATAGCAGTTAGGATTGTTATTGTTGCCATAAACCTGATAGCTGTCTGCTATATAATACAAGTCTGTATTGGTCAACATGTTTTCTGAAGTTAGAATAAAATCAAACCGATCGTCAAAACCACCAGTGGCTCCACCTAAGCCAGATTGTGTTCTGGTAGATTGTGTAAACACATCTAAATAATTGGCATTACTACTCCAGCTCCCAATACGATTTGCTGGATCAACAAAGGTGATATGGTTGGTTACATCTATAAGTTCTTGAAATGCTGGCTCAGACGAGGTATATAAATTTAAGTCACCACCAAACACTACATTGCTGTCACTTGGTAAAGTGTCTAAGTATGCAACCAAATCATCTACCATATCTAGTCTAAGTTGTTGATTTATTGTTCCACTTGATGATTTTAAATGGGCAACAAAAACATCTAAATAAACAGGATTGGTGTCTTGGTTTGTTGTTCGTAATTTTAATATGTAATGATTGAAATCTCTGTATATTGACTTTACAATAATTTGATCTTCTAAAATGAATTTTGAAACATCATAATATAGCATGTTTTGCAAATCGTTTTGATCGCCTAAATTATCATCAGACGTGTTAAGCTGAAATACAGCACGTTGATAATCACTATTTATAGATTGAATGATATTGAGTATGTTATTTGCTCCTTCTTCATTGTTAAGTTCACATATCATAAATAAGTCAGGACGATAATCATCAATAATAACACCTAAATCTTGAATACGAGAAGCAGGTTCTTGCAAAGGGTAATTTAAAACATTGTAAAACATCAGCTTTAAGTTTTCCTGTGAAACCACTGTATTTGCCAAAAGGCAAACCATTACAAGTGTTGTGAAAACTCTTTTGTTCATAATTTAGGAAGGATGTTTTGCTATTAATTAAAAATTAGGGCTTAACTGATACTCATCATAAAAGCTATTTAATATCTCAATAACTTCATCTTCGGTATCTACTAGATGTATCAAATCCAAATCGGTTGCGCTAATATTATTAAATTTTTCAAGTAGCGTGCTTTTTATCCACTCTATAATACCACTCCAAAACTCAGTTCCTACTAGTATAATTGGAAATTTCTCTATTTTATTGGTTTGTATCAAAGTAATAGCTTCAAACAATTCATCAAGTGTGCCAAAACCTCCAGGCATCACTACAAAGCCTTGTGAGTATTTTACAAACATGACTTTTCTAACAAAGAAGTAATCAAAGTCCAAGCTCTTATCGCTATCAATATAAGGGTTATCGTGCTGTTCAAAAGGCAAATCTATATTTAAACCAACTGAAGTGCCTCCAGCCAAATGTGCGCCTTTGTTACCAGCTTCCATGATTCCTGGTCCACCACCTGTAATAATACCATATCCAGCTTCTACGATTTTTTGGGAAACGCTTTGGGCCAATTGGTAATACTTGTTATCTGGCTTTGTCCTTGCTGAACCAAATATAGAGATACAAGGACCAATGCGACTTAATTTTTCATATCCATTTACGAATTCTCCCATGATTTTAAAAATCGCCCAAGAATCGTTTGTTTTTATTTCATTCCAACCTTTTGGATGCATTTCCTTCTTCATCTAATAAATGTATTTATGCTCGCTTTAATGTTATTTTTATTTAGGAAGCTAAATTTCCAACAGGCAAATTTAAAAGAAAATAAAGAAGATTATCGTTTTCAGAAGATTTTTACGCACAATTTATTAAGCGCTTATAAACAAAGCTTCCCTATGGCTAAGTTTATGGTGACTTTAACGCATAAAAAAGACGAGCATGATTACTCGTCTTTTGTATGTATTTATCCTTTTGTATTACCCTAAAGGCTTTCTACCTGAAATGATATTATACAAAATTGCAATCACAGCCAACACCAATAAAATGTGCAGTAGGTTACCTGTTGGTATTCCTGAAACGATTCCAAAAAATCCTAGAATCCAAACAACGATACAAATTACAGCAATGAGCCAAATAAGACTTCTCATAATATTTCGTTTTATGGTTATATAACTAATATACGTAAATTTTAACACTTTTAGACGGAATAGTGTCTTGAAGCTATGGCCAATTTATGCTTTTTCTACAGCGAGTTCCTTCTTTAAAAACTTGGCTGTATAGCTTTTTGGATGTTTGGCAACCTCTTCTGGAGTGCCTTCAACAATGATTTTTCCGCCACCTTTTCCGCCTTCATAACCAATGTCAATAATGTGGTCAACGGTTTTAATAACGTCTAGGTTGTGCTCAATGATCAACACTGTGTTGCCTTTATCTGCGAGTTTATTCAGTACAATCATCAACACACGTATGTCTTCAAAATGCAATCCTGTAGTTGGTTCATCCAGAATGTAAAAGGTGTTTCCTGTATCGCGCTTGCTCAATTCTGTAGCCAGTTTAATACGTTGAGCTTCACCACCTGAAAGCGTTGTACTTTGTTGTCCTAAAGAAATATAACCCAAACCAACATCTTTTATGGTCTTGAGTTTGCGGTATATTTTCGGAATGTGCTCAAAAAACGGAACAGCCTCATCAATAGTCATGTTCAGTACATCACTAATGCTTTTGCCTTTGTAGCGAATCTCTAAGGTTTCTCGGTTAAAACGTTTGCCTTGGCAAGTTTCGCATTCCACATATACATCTGGTAAAAAGTTCATTTCAATAACACGTAAACCACCACCTTTACAGGTTTCGCAACGTCCTCCAGCTACATTGAAACTAAAACGTCCTGGTTTGTAACCACGTATCATGGCTTCAGGAATTTTAGCAAATAGGCTTCGGATTTCATCAAAGGTTTTAGTGTAGGTCGCAGGATTGCTTCGTGGTGTTCTTCCAATTGGCGATTGGTTAATGTCAATCACTTTATCAATATGCTCCAATCCTGTAATGCTTTTGTAAGGCATAATCTGCTTCACACCATTGTAATAATAGTTGTTCAGAATAGGATAGAGGGTTTCGTTAATCAAGGTACTCTTTCCGCTTCCTGAAACTCCAGTAACACCAATCATTTTGCCTAACGGAAAACTTACAGACACGTTTTTTAAATTGTTTCCTGTACAGCCTTTTAAAACCATTTCTTTCCCATTGCCTTTACGACGCTTTTTAGGGATTTCAATGCGCTTGGTTCCGTTGAGGTAATCTGCTGTAAGCGTATGATGTGTGAGTAATTCTTTTGGCGAACCTTCACTGATGATTTCGCCTCCATGCTTTCCAGCAAAAGGACCAATATCAATCACATGGTCTGCACGTTCTATCATGTCTTTATCATGCTCTACCACAATCACAGAGTTGCCAATATCACGAAGCGATACTAAAGAGTTAATCAGTTTTTCGTTATCGCGTTGGTGCAAACCAATACTTGGTTCATCCAGAATATAAAGCACACCAACCAACTGCGAACCAATTTGAGTGGCCAATCTAATACGTTGTGCTTCACCACCAGATAAAGACTTTGAACTTCTATCAAGGCTGAGGTAGGTTAAGCCAACATCCAATAAAAACTGAATACGTGCTTTTATTTCTTTTACCACTTCAGATGCAATGGCTTGTTGTTTTTCAGACAAATGGTTTTCTAAATCATGAAACCAAGCGCCAAGCTCCACAATATCCATGTGAGCGAGTTCTGAAATGTTTTTTTCGTTTATTTTAAAATAGAGCGATTCCTTTTTTAAACGTGAGCCTTCACAGTCTGGACACACAATCTTGTCCATATATTCTTTGGCCCAACGACGTATGGATTTAGACTCTGCATTGTTGTATTGGCTTTCAATAAAATTAGCAATCCCTTCAAAGTCGATGCTGTAATGTCTGGCAATGCCCAAGGTTTTACTATCAACCGTAAACTTTTCGTTGCCACCATAAAAAATCATGTCCAAAGCTTCCTGAGGAATGGTCTTTATTGGGTCACCCAAATCAAACTCAAAACGTTGCGCAATGAGTTCCAGTTGCTTAAAAATCCAGGTGTTTTTTTGTGGTCCTTGTGGTGCCAAACCACCAGCTTTAATAGAGAGACTATCATCAGGTACAATCTTATTTAAATTCACCTGATACAAGGTCCCAATACCATTACACTTGTCGCAAGCACCTTTTGGCGAGTTGAACGAAAAGTTGTTTGGCTCAGGATTTGGATAGGAAATACCAGATTGCGGACACATGAGATCACGACTAAAATAACGTACCTCATTGGTGTCGTTATCAATTACCATAAGTACATTCTCACCATGATACATAGCTGTGTTGATGGTTTCGGTTAGGCGTTTATCGTTATCTACACTAGCATCAATTTTCAATCGGTCAATCACGATTTCAATATCGTGCGTTTTGTAACGATCCAGCTTCATGTCTTTTACCAAATCCACGATTTCTCCATCAGTTCTCACCTTTACAAAACCTTGTTTGGCAATCTGCTCAAAGAGTTCTCTGTAATGTCCTTTTCTGGAACGGATTACAGGAGCCAACACACTAATGCGCTTGCCATTAAAACTCTCTAAAATGAGCTCTTTTATTTGCTCGTCGCTATAGCTTACCATTTTTAAGCCAGTATTGTAACTGTAAGCATCACTTGCTCTGGCAAACAGCAAACGTAAAAAATCGTAAATCTCTGTGATGGTACCAACCGTTGAACGTGGCGACTTACTGGTTGTTTTTTGCTCTATGGCAATGACAGGCGAGAGGCCATCAATTTTATCAACGTCTGGACGCTCTAAGCCACCTAAAAACTGTCGTGCATAAGCCGAAAAGGTCTCAATGTAACGTCGTTGGCCTTCAGCATAAATGGTATCAAACGCCAAGGACGATTTCCCACTTCCAGACAAGCCAGTAATGACCACGAGTTGCTCACGTGGTATAGATACATCAATGTTTTTAAGGTTATGAACGCGAGCGCCTTTTACCTCAATATGTTCTTCAAATTGGCTCATAGATTTGCAATGATATTGCCTGTTCTTTGGCAAAGTTGCAAAGGTACAGATTTAGCAGCTAATACGAAAACGAATGTAAAGCACTTAACGTGGAGTTATAAACACTCATTTGTAAGGGTTTATTTGTTTAAAACTGTTTATAAGTACGTAGAGTTACGTATAGGTTTTTGCTTAAATTATATTTAAATTTGGTGTTCTGCGCATAAAATTTTAATTGATTTCATAACTCTGGTGAAGCCTTAAATAAAGGCAACAAATAAAGATAACAATGCCAATACTAAATGATATAATTGATTGGGTAGAAAACAAGTCTGTTTTTTGGCAAATTGCAGTTGACCGTTTAATCAGAAACAATGAACTAACGGATATTGATATTTCGGAACTAAAGGAAATCTGTAAGGTAGATTATGGCTTATCAGACTTTGACTTTAACGAAGTGGATTTTGATGATTTAAGAGACTTCGCAAATAACTCAACAAGCAGTGATAATATAATACTTTCAAAAATTTCCAATGTAAACAACATAAACGCACTCTCACAAACCAGTGAATTAGAATTTGCCTCAAACGGACTTACGCTTGTCTATGGAGATAATGGTTCAGGAAAATCAAGCTATGTTAGCATTTTAAAACACGCTTGTAATACTAGAGGAAGTAAGCCGAAAATAAATGACAATCTATATGACCCAACTTGTTTTGGAAATGATAAAAAAGCGGATATTGAATATACAATTGATGGAATAAATTTCAACACAGTAAATCTTATAAATGAAGTAGTAAGTGACTCTGTTTTAAAAAGTGTTGATGTTTTCGACACGTTTAGTGCTAATCATTACATTGAAGGGGAAGATGAAATAGCCTTTATTCCCCAAGGGCTATCTATTGTAGAAAAATTAGCAGTCTGTATAAAAAAACTTGACAATGAACTAAATGCGGAATTTTCAGACCCTGCATTAGAGAAATTTGACCATACTCTTTTAGAAGTTTCAGATTGTTCGACTGCTAAAACATTTCTCAACAATTTAAATTCGGAAACTACACTTAACGAATTAAGAGCAGAAGCAATTTGGAATGAAACCAAAAATTCTAGAATTGAAGAGCTAACCAAGCAAATAGATAAATTAAAAGCAACCGACCCTAAGAAAATCTTAAAAGAAAACATCGATAAGATAAAGCGATTTGAGGTTTTGCAAAACAAATTTCAAACACTCGAAAATAACTTGACAGGAGCAAAATTAGAGGACTTAAAACAAATATTAAATAATCTTGCAACAACAAGTAAAGCACTTAAAGAATCTTCTGAAAAGGCATTCTCTGAATTACCAATTGAGGGCGTTGGTAATAGTTCTTGGAAATTACTTTGGGAAAGTGCTCGAAAGTTCTATAACGAAAGTACCGAGACAGAAGATTTTCCAAAAGTAAATGGAGAGAGCAATTGCCCTCTTTGTTTTCAAGATTTAGGGGAAGATGCAAAAAGCAGATTTACTGCTTTCGAGGAATTTGTGAAAAATGATATTCAAAAATCTTTTGATGAAGCTTCTGATAAATTTGATTTAGAATATGAAAATTTAAATAGTCAGGATTTTTCTTTTGAAGAACAAAAGCCTACAACAATTGAGTTAGATGAACTGATTGATGAATACTCGAAAAATCAATCAAAATATTTAGAGTCAATTTCTAAACAGAAGGACTATTTAGTTGGGCTGTTTAATTCTAAAAAATCTGTTGAATCTATTAATTCAATTGAAATTGAGAATACACCTAAAACTCAAATTCAGAATCTCATTAAAGACTTAAAAGAAGCAAATG
>JAUIGO010000066.1 GCA_030429955.1 Bacteroidia bacterium | reverse complement strand
CTCTCCTTTGGCAGAAGGTATACTTAAATCAAAATTACCTCAAGACTTTTTTAGTGTAGATTCTGCTGGAACAAGCAATTATCATATTGGCGAGTTACCAGACAAACGCTCAATTGAAGTAGCCAAAAAAAACAATTTAGATATTACATATCAACGCGGACGTCAATTTTCATTGGATGATTTTGACGAATTTGATCTAATATACGCAATGGACACTTCCAACTACCAAAATATTATTAAACTTGCACGAAATCCAGAAGATATTAAAAAAGTAAAGCGAATTCTTGATGAAATTCCTGATTACCAATTAACTGATGTTCCAGACCCTTATTATGGCGGACAAAATGGATTTGAAAATGTTTTTGAAATGCTAGACTTAGCATGCCAAAACATAGCTGAAAGAATCTTACCAAAGCACCCATAACTAGCTATATATCTTTGAGTTATATTTTTTTTGTATTTTTAGAATATAAACACCCTAAAACTAATTGTATGAAAAAGATGTATCTACTCGTACTGAGCCTAATTTTTTGCCTCAACATTTATGGGCAATTAGACATAGCAATTGAAAGTTTCGGAACAGGGTTCAACAAACCTGTTAATATAAAAAACGCTGGAGACAGCAGGCTTTTCATAGTTGAACAAGATGGTTTTATTCAGATTCTTAATGCCGATGGCACTAAAAATATGACACCCTTTTTAGATATTGATGATATTGTAATTGAGACAAGCAATGACGAAAGAGGGCTCTTAGGCTTAGCATTTCATCCTAATTATAATGTCAACGGCTACTTTTATGTGAATTATATCAATCTTTCTGGGAACACAGTAATTTCAAGATTCTCAGTTAGTGCCAATCCTGATATTGCAGATGACACATCTGAACTTATAATTTTAACATATTCACAACCTTACCCAAATCATAATGGAGGCGATATGGCCTTTGGAAATGATGGCTATCTATACATAAGCTCTGGTGATGGAGGAAGTTTTGGTGATCCAGATGACAACTCTCAAGATTTAAGCAATTTGTTGGGTAAAATATTAAGAATTGATGTCAATAATTCTTCAGGTGGAAACAATTATGCAATTCCTATAGACAATCCTTTTGTTTCTGATGGAGCTGCAGCAGATGAAATATGGGCTTATGGGTTAAGAAATCCATGGAAGTTCTCATTTGATAGTTTAAATAACAACCTATGGATTGGAGATGTTGGTCAAAATGAAATTGAAGAAATCAATATGATTGGTAGCTCAACATCTGGAACAAATTTTGGCTGGCGCTGCTATGAAGGTTCTTCTGAATATAATCTAACAGATTGTCCAGCAATGAATACTTTAACTTTCCCAATTGCTGAGTATACACATACAGCTAGCGGAAATACTAAATGTTCTATTACAGGAGGTTATGTTCACAGAGGAACCATTAATACAGATTTAAATGGCTATTATTTTTTTGCGGACTATTGTAGCGATGAAATAGGCGCTATTGATGTTGATGGAGGTGATTTTACCATACATTACTCTGATCAATTTACCGGAAACAACTGGACCACTTTTGGTGAGGACATAAATGGAGAGCTATATATAGCAGGTGTTACTTCTGGTGATGTTTCCAAAATTATTCCTGGCAACTTAAGTACAAATGAGTTTAATGATTCAACCATTAAAATGTATCCAAATCCAGCAAATAACATTGTTAATTTTAATTTTAAAAACACCATACAACCCACAGAAATTACTATTTTTGATTTACACGGAAAAAAGGTGAAAATTCACAATCAATTTTCTGGTAGTACTGTACAAATATCAACCAAAACCCTATCAAAAGGTATTTATCTGGTTCGTTTGTTGAACAGTGAAGAGAAAATGACCTATAAGAAACTAGTAATACATTAAATGGAAAACATTAGCGGAAACCTATATTTGATACCAACACGACTAGGTGATAATGCTCCATTAGAAGTACTCCCTATTTCTGTTAAAAAAGTCATAGAAACTGTTAATGATTACATTGTTGAGAATGAAAAAACAGCCAGACGTTTTATAAAAAAAATAAGCTCAGGAAAATCGCAAGCCTCGCTAAATATTCACATTCTTAACAAATATACAGAGCTTAGTGAATTACCTTCCTTTCTTGAAGCTTGCAAACGAGGAAAACCTGTAGGATTATTGTCTGAGGCTGGTTGCCCAGGAGTTGCAGATCCAGGTGCTGAAATTGTTAAAATAGCACATCAAAACAACATTAGAGTTATTCCTCTTGTTGGACCTTCTTCAATTTTATTGGCCCTTATGAGCTCTGGAATGAATGGGCAGAATTTTGCATTCAATGGTTATTTGCCTATTGATAAAGGCGAACGAAAAGCAAAGCTTAAACAATTGGAAAGGCTTTCAGCAGAACAACATCAAACACAACTTTTTATTGAAACGCCTTATCGTAATAACAAATTGTTAGAAGACATTTGCGCTACACTACAAAGCCAAACAAGAGTTTGTGTAGCTTGTGATATTACGTTGCCAACAGAATATATAAAAACAAAAACAGTTGAAGAGTGGAAACGAACAACAGTTGACCTTCATAAAAGACCAGCGATATTTATTATTCAAAAAGATTGATTAGAGTATTGTTGCCTTAGCCTCTCTATCACCAACAATAAAAGACGTATCGTATCCAGAGAATTTCTTCATGTAGTTTCTAATGGTAGTTCCATAAGCATCTGCAAACCCTATAGCACCATAACTGCGTAAATATTTTTTTACACTTCCAGGTCCAGCCAAATGAGCAGCAGCTAAAATTCCTGATTCGGTAACTAAAACACCATCAATATGTTTACCTATAAAACGTTTGATATCTCTTCTTAAAATCCACTTATTACGAGCCGCATTTGCAATAAATGCTTTTTCTTGTAATTCAGGGTCATTTAAAAATTCGTCAGTATTATATACTCCAATAAGCTCTAAAGTATGTTTTCCAAATTGATATTTACCTAAATATCCGTAAGAATTTACTGAAAAATAATCGCCTCGAGACTCTTTAAACGCTAGAGCTTCCTTAAAACCTATGAACGATTTATCAAGTTTTGGACTGAAAAAACAGTCCTCGATATCTTCAGAATCAACCTCAGAATTGACTTGAGATAAGTCCTCAGAAATATTAAAATCCAAATCAAGGCATTTTACCGAATAGTCAGCAAAATCAATATATACATTAGTATTGAATGAGCCAAAAACAGTTGCTAAAATCACAACTGGCATAACCGAATAAACTACTAATCTTTTATTCATATTTTGAATTTTAGATGAAAAATTAGAAACCAAATCCTCATCAAATTTCAGCGTGCAAAATTACAAGAATTTCTAAATAATTCAAAATTAATCGTTTAAATGTTCCTTTTAGAAGTAGAATAGACGAAATACAGGCCTATTTTGGTTGTTAAATTCAATGGTTGGAAGTGGGATTTTAATAACATTCAATACCGAAAATATCGTTTTTAAAACGTGAGATTCAGTTTTGATTCTTGTCAAATCTACGTCAAAACTTAAATAGTACTGCCTGATTTGATTTTGACTTGTAAACAAATTATCAACAGGTTCTCCTTTACTAGTTAGCATGCCATCTGCTCCATAACCAACGGCAATGTTAAGCCACTCTGGTATGTTACTGTCTTTAAAAAACGAATGCAAGTTGGCACTCAACCAATAGGTTTGTCCATTATAATCTTTTAAAGCCTCTTCCAAAAACCCATTTCCTAAAGTATTTGGTCTTTGTGATGCATAATTGGTTCTATGAAAAGAGTATTTAATAACGAAGCGTTGTTCGTCCCAAAGTAATTCTTGACCTACATACAAGCCAGTTCCTAAGGCATTTGCTCCAAAATCTGACCATGAAAATCCCCATTCTGACGAAAAACCATCGAATACCTCAACAGTTGTTAAGAATGCTAAACCCAAAGTAGAACCATAAATAAGTTGATACTTTTTACTAACTCCACTCCATTTTAAGAGGTCTGCTCCTGCTTTACTTAATTGATAGGTTGAAAACACATGGCCTACTTTATCCATTTGTTTCCATTCATTAGCATCATTTATGGTATGAAACTTTGAGCGTGGATAATCATTATACCACAAAGCGTTCAATCCAATAAGTGATAATCCGACAACAGAAGCTTCAGTTATGACAAGTGCATTACGTCTCTGAGTATTTAAGGTATCACTTGGTTTTAAAAACTGATTTATACGAGTTTGGGAGAAGCAAGTGAAGCTCAGCAATAAAAAAAGAAAACTATATGCTGATTTTGTACTCACCAACTAACGTCTTATGCCTTGTTGTGATAGGTATTGCTGGTATTCTCTAGCGTTTTGGTTATGCTGAGCTAATGTTTTAGCGAATTTGTGAAAACCAGGTTTTTTGGCATCTGCAGCAAAATAGAAATAATCATGTTTTTCATAATTAAGTACAGCTTCAATAGCAGACATATCAGGCATTGCAATTAATCCTGGTGGCAAACCAGCATTTTTGTAAGTATTATAAGGTGAATTTATTTCTTTATGGACATTAAGGACACGTTTTATGACGGTATTTTTGTATTGTGGTAATTGATAAGCTGCAAATTTTAAAGTTGGGTCTGCTTGTAATGGCCAATTGTTTTTTAATCTATTGATGTAAACACCTGCAATTCTAGGCTGTTCGCTAGCTTCTTTAGATTCTTCATGTACAATAGAAGCTAATGTCATTACTTCATCTCTGTTAAGTCCAATAGCTTTAGCTTTTTCAACTCTAGTATCGGTCCAATACCTATTGTACTCTTTTAGCATTCTGTCTCTAAACGCTTCAGCATCAGTATTCCAGAACACTTCATAGCTATTAGGTAAATACATCCCCAAGCTTGTAGCGTCAGTAAACCCATTTTGCTCATAAAATACAGAATCCTTCATTGCATTAACTAAAGAAAGACTATCAGCATCAATTTGAAAAGCAATGCGTCCTGCTAAATCTTCAATAGAGTTTTGATTGTTAAAGGACAGTTTTATTGGAATATTTTTACTTCTAATAGAATTGATAATATCATTATTAGTCATACCTTTTGTAATTCGGTATTTTCCTGCCTTTACATTTTCAACATATTTTTTGCGTTTTGCCAAAGCATCAAAAGTATTTATATGCTTTAATAAAGGTTCTAGTTGAGCTTTAACATCGTCATAAGTATCATTGTTTGAGATAAAAACGTATGCTTCTTCATTATCAAATTTTGTATTAGGAGCAAGCATTGCATTATAAACAAAATATGCAAAATAAGCGCAAACAAGGAGCCCTATCAATGCTATAGCTAAAAGTATTTTTTTAAAGTACATCTGTATTGATTAGTTGTAATAAATATTCGTTATGATAGCTGTTCTGGCTAAACGTCCAATCTTTTTTTAATCCTATGGGTTTAAATCCTTGTTTTTTGAAGAGTTTCAAACTTACCTTGTTATCTTCTAAAATGTTACAATATAATTGATGCAATTGTAAATGAGTAAAACTGTATTTAATCAATAATTGCAAGGCTTCTGAACCAATGCCTTTGCCTCTATCCGTTTCATTTTTGATCAAAATACCAATTCCAGCGCGTTTGTTTAAAAAGTCGAAATCAAAAATATCTATCATTCCTAAAGCCTGATTCTCATAATTGGAAATAACCAAACGTAACTGCTTTGCTTCAAAAACATCTTTATGAGCTGCTTCCAGATACTGCTTAATCAAAAATTTTGAATAAGGTGTTTGTGTGTTGCTCAAATACCAAATGCCTTCATCATTTTCAATAGCATGTACAAACTCTAAGTCTTCAGGCTCTAAAGCACGTAAAAAAATCTGTTTCCCTTTTAGAGTCACCATTCTATCTCTCCTTTATAAACTTGTGTTGCAGGACCAATAAGCCAAATATTTTTGTAAGCATCATTGTTCTGTTTAAAGGAAACATTTAAAGCGCCTCCTTTAGTATCAATAGTCAACACATTTTTTTCGGTTTCACCAATATAATGCATAGCAAGGGCAACAGCTGTAACTCCAGTTCCACAAGACAAGGTTTCGTCTTCAACACCACGTTCATAGGTTCTTACTTTAAAAGTTGAAGGGTCAATTTTTTCAGTAAAATTCACATTAGATCCTGCTTCATTATACAAATCACTGTATCTAATTTTTGATCCTTCTTCCTTAACGTTCAATTGATTGACATTTTGACATAATTCAATATGATGAGGCGAACCTGTATTTAAAAACACATAATCCTGATGTTTTTCAACAGATAAAACATCTTGCATTTTCAAATGAATTTCATTACCAACAATCTTGGCTTTGTGCAATCCATCAATAGCCATAAACGTTGCCTCATAATTAATAATGCCTAAATAATTGGCAAAATGTACAATGCAACGTCCTCCATTTCCACACATACTACTCTGATTGCCATCTGCATTAAAATACACCATTTTAAAATCTGAAAGTTCGTCATTCTCTAATAAAATGAGTCCGTCTGCTCCAATGCCAAAACGTCTGTCACACAAATGAGCAATCAGTTTGGTATTGTTTTTGTCGAAAATGTTCTGACGATTATCAATCATCACAAAGTCATTTCCAGTTCCTTGATATTTAAAAAATGTGTGTTTCATTTTGAGTTACAAATATATAAATATTAAACTGTAAAGTGTGGTGTTAAAACAGCGTTAATAATGACGTTAAAAATCGTTAAAGTTGAATTTCAATTTCAATAATTAATTAATTTTAATCGTTAAACATTTAAAACTTAAACTAAACACTTAAACCATGAAAAAGATTTTATCCCTTGTTTTAGTTTCAGCATTAGGTGGTGCCTTAACCTTAGGTGGTTACAAATACTTTATCGAAAATGATTCTGATGCTGTAGTAAATCATCATTTAACTGAATTACCTTCTACTATTCCAACAAATTACAGTACAACTAAAACCAATTTGGCGTTAACCAATCCTGATTTTGTTGCTGCTGCCGAAAACACCATTCACACAGTTGTGCATGTACAAAATACTGCTGTTGGTTCAAGACAAATGACCATTGAAGATTTATTTTTTGGAAGACGTTCCCAACGTCCTCAAATTGGAACAGGCTCAGGTGTTATCATTTCTGCCGATGGTTATATCATAACTAACAACCATGTGATAGATGGAGCACAATCTTTAACCATAACAACAAACGACAATAAAACATATAGCGCCGAACTTATTGGTACAGATCCAAAAACAGATATTGCTTTATTAAAAATTGATGCTGATGAAAATTTGCCATACTCAACTTTTGGAGATAGTGATACTGCAAAAATTGGCGAATGGGTTCTAGCTGTTGGTAATCCGTTTAACTTAACATCAACAGTAACAGCTGGTATTATTAGTGCCAAATCTAGAAATTTAGATCAAACAGGACAACATACACAATCCTTTATACAAACAGATGCTGCTGTAAATCCGGGGAATTCTGGTGGAGCTTTAGTTAACACTAGAGGCGAGCTTATTGGTATCAACACTGCCATCACGTCTCAAACAGGTTCTTATATTGGTTATTCCTTTGCAGTGCCAAGTAATATTGCTAGAAAAGTTATTGCAGATATTATGGAGTTTGGTAACGTACAAAATGGGATTTTAGGTGTGGTTGGTGGAGCACTTAATGGAAAAGCAGCAGAAGATTTAGGTGTTACAGAAACCGAAGGATTCTATGTTAGTGAAGTACAAAAAGAATCTGGAGCTGAAAAAGCTGGTATAAAAAGTGGCGACATTATAAAACGTATAGACAATACTCAAATTACTAAATTTGCTGACTTAAGAGGTTTTTTAAGTACCAAACGACCTAATGATGTTGTCAATGTTACTGTTTTAAGAAATGGTGATGAAAAAGTGTTTCCTGTAACACTCTATAAAAATATGACAGTAAATATTCCTGTTATTGGCACACTTAAAAAAGCAACCAAAGATGAACTTAAAAAATACGACCTTGATTATGGTCTTGTAATTTCAGATTTAAGCGATCGATACAAAGATGAATGGCAAGCAGATGGTATTGATAAAGGAAGTATTGTAACTGCTATTAATGGTGTTAAGGTAAACACCATAGAGCAAGTAGAACAGCTCATTGAAAATCGATCAGAATACGAGCCAATTCGTATTGAAATTGTAAAACAAAATGGTGAAAAAGTAACCTACAGGTTTAGATAGTATAGTGTTTTTTTCATTGGAAACCCTCTTTCTTTAATTTAAGATTGAGGGTTTTCTTTTTTTCTGAAAATCAATACGAAAACGTTTAAAATATATTACTTTTGCGAAAAATTTAACAACACACATCTAAACCAAAAAACAATGAGTTTTAACGAAACTTATGAAAAGGAATTAGCCTTTCAAGCAGACAGACGTAGAGCCACTGTAGAATTTATTAAAATCATCAGTGATTTATGGTACGATAAATCTATCGAATTAGTGCTTTTTAGAAATCAGTTAATTGACAGAAATGTTAGTGAAATTCTAAACTTGCATGAATATGCTGGCGAATTTGTGCAAAAACCAATCTCCATTTTTGATTCGGTTGAAATTGCTCAAGCCATTAAAAATTTCGATTTACCTCCAGCAAAATTAGATATCGGAAAGTTAACTTATGAATACCACTTAGAAGATGACAAGTACAGTAATGCTGCAGCCTTTGTTGCTGACAAATTAAAAGATGCTAATACCAATGTAAGCATTCAGCCAAAAGATGTTGTTCTTTATGGTTTTGGTCGTATTGGTCGTTTGGTGGCAAGAGAATTAATGACCAGAACAGGAAAAGGAAGCCAATTACGTTTACGTGCTATTGTAACTAGAGGAGAAATAAACGAAACTGTTCTTGAAAAAAGAGCATCCTTACTTCGTAATGATTCTGTTCATGGTGATTTTTCAGGTACTGTTACTGCTGATTTAAAAAACAGCGCACTTATTATTAATGGTACAACTGTAAATATCATATCGGCGAACAATCCAGAAGATATTGATTATACACAATACGGAATTAATAATGCGTTGGTTATTGATAATACTGGAGCCTTCAGAGACAAAGAAGCCTTAAGCAGACATTTAGTTTCAAAAGGTGTAAATAAAGTTTTATTAACTGCTCCAGGAAAAGGTGTTCCAAATATTGTTCATGGTGTCAACCAATTTGAAAATGATCCTGATAAGATTGATATTTTCTCAGCTGCATCTTGTACAACCAATGCCATTACGCCTATTTTAAAAGTAATGGAAGATTCGTTTGGTGTAAAAAGCGGTCACTTAGAAACCATTCACGCTTATACCAATGATCAAAATTTGGTTGATAATTTCCATAAAAAATACAGACGTGGTAGAGCTGCTGCATTAAATATGGTGATTACTGAAACAGGAGCTGGAAGTGCTGTTACTAAAGCATTACCTTCTTTTGAAGGCAAATTAACATCCAATGCTATTCGTGTACCTGTACCAAATGGATCATTAGCAATTCTTAATTTAGATTTAGAAAATCCAACTTCTGTTGATGGTATTAACTCTGTCATTAAAAAGTATGCTCTTGAAGGTGATTTGGTTGAACAGATAAAATACGAATTAAGTGATGAGCTAGTATCAAGTGATATTATTGGTAGCTCTGCTCCTGCTATTTATGATAGCAAAGCAACCATTGTAAGAGCAGATGGTAAAAATGTAATTCTATATATTTGGTATGATAATGAGTATGGCTACAGCCACCAAGTTATAAGATTAGCAAAATATATTGCTAAGGTTAGACGTTTTACATATTATTAGTAGATCATAACATCCAAAAAAAAGTATCGTTCGTATATATTTTAGCCTCGTAAATTACGAGGCTAAAAATTTAATAATTATATTGCTGTACATTTACAAACCTAACAAATTGACTACCAAAGCATGAAGACTTTAAAATTTTTAGCGCTGACCTTAATTTTGGTTATGAGTTCTAATTCTATCTACGCACAAGACAACGAAACGCAATCAATTAACGAAGGATCCATTAACGACCAATTTGAATATATTCTTAGAAAATCTGGTAATTTTAAAGGCACCAATGGACAACAGTATGAAGCTGTTAGCAGAAACCTCCTACTTGCATTACAATCACATGCTAACGATTCTTTAAAAACCATTAGAGAAGATTTAAACAAAACCTTAAATACCGTTGAAGCCCAACAAAAAGAAATCAACGATTTAAAATCTCGATTAAACACAACCCAATCAACACTTGACGCTACCAATCAAGAAAAAAACAATATGGCTTTATTGGGTTTACAAATGAGCAAAACAAGCTATAATATATTAATGTGGTCTATTATTGCAGGCTTGCTCGCCCTGTTATTGATGTTTATTTTTAAATTCAAAAACAGTAACTCCATTACCAAAGCAGCAAAAAAGGCCTTAGCTGAAACCGAAGAAGAATTTGAAGAACACAGACGCTCTGCCTTAGAGCGTGAGCAAAAAGTGAGACGTCAGTTACAAGACGAACTCAATAAGCAAAAAGGCATTAGCTAGTTGTTATATTATATTTAATAAAAAGATTCTCACGCTTTTCAAATTGAAAAGCTCAGAATGACAGTTCAAATAAAAAAAATCCGTAAATTTCTTACGGATTTTTTTATTTATACCAATGCACATCGTAAAAGCAGAACTTCAGCACGTATCAGATTTAATTCCTTTATTTGATGGTTATCGTATATTTTACAGACAAACCTCAGACTGTTCCAAAGCTAAAACCTTCTTAACAAACCGTATACAACAAAAAGAGTCTATCATATACATTGCTTATGATGAAGAGCATGCTGCTGGTTTTACACAACTTTATCCTTTGTTTTCATCAGTAACCATGCAACCAATGTTTTTGTTAAACGATTTATATGTTGAAGACAACTACCGAAAGCAAGGCATTGGCAATATGCTAATTGACAAAGCCAAACAACTTTGCAAAACCCTTAATTATAAAGGTATAGCCATACAGACTGAACAGAGTAATCCTGCTCAGCATTTGTACGAACGGTTAGGCTTTGTAAAAGATCCTGACTTGCATTTGTTTTGGAAAAATGAATAGCTTAACTACTTTCCAAACAATTACATTTTCACGTCTTCCATTTCGCTTATGGATTTTATCCATTCATTAACTCTGCGTTCTAATAATTCCAAGGGTAAAGCACCACCTCCTAGAATTGTGTCATGAAAACCTTTAATGTCAAATTTGTCTCCTAATTCATCCTCAGCCTTTTTGCGTAATTCCTGAATTTTAAGCATTCCTATTTTATAAGATGTAGCCTGTCCTGGCATTACCATATAACGCTGAACTTCTGCTATTATAGCTCCTTTAGCAATTGATGAGTTTTCAGAAAAGTACTTTATAGCATCTGCTTCTGTCCAACCTTTAGAGTGTAATCCTGTATCAACCACCAAACGAATGGCTCTCCAAATTTCATTCACCAAGCGACCAAAATCGTAATAAGGGTTTTCGTAACCTCCCATTTCTTTTGCCAATGTCTCTGAGTATAATCCCCAACCTTCGCTATACACACTAAATCCAGCTTGTGTTCTAAACTTAGGAACAGACTCTAACTCTTGAGCTATTGAAATTTGCATGTGATGCCCAGGATTCCCTTCATGATACGCTACGCCTTCCATAGTAGTTTTTGGCATCGCATTCATATCTGATAAATGTGCATAATAGGTTCCTGATCGAGTTCCATCTGGTGATCCTGGCGAATAGTGTTGTGGTGCACCATCTTGCTCTCTAAAAGCCTCCACTCGTCTAACTTCCAGTTTGGCTTTTGGTAAAATACCAAAGTAATCAGGTAGTTTCTTAGTTAATTCATCTAAATATTGAGTGGACTCATCTAAGTAAGCTTGGCGACCTTCGTCAGTATTTGGAAAGAAAAACTGTTTGTCAGTATTCACAAAAGTGAAGAATTCATTTAAATCACCTTCAAAACCAACCTTATCTTTAATAGCCAACATCTCTTCTTTTATTCTGGCTACCTCTTTAAGGCCTATTTCATGAATTTCATCTGCAGTCAAATCAGTTGTTGTAAACACTCTTAGCATGTGATTGTAATACTCTTTACCATTTGGATGGCGACTAACTCCAGTTGGAGTTGCTTCAGCATTATTAATTTCAGCTTCTAACCAAGCCAAAAGATTCTCATAAGCTGGTTTAAAATGAGTTGAAAGCGCTTTTGCTGATTCATCTTTAAGAGCTTCTGCCTGCTCAGAATTTATCTGTTCTGATGCTACAAGTGCATCAATTTTTCTATTCATATCATCCAATAAAGGCTTACCATCTAGTAGTGCCTTAGTTTGTGTCATAACAACTTCAAATGTAAATTTTGGAGGTAAAATTCCAGAAGCAGACTGCTCTTTCGCTCGATCTACCAATTGATTCATCGCTCTTCCTGATTCTTGAATTCTTGATATATAAGCATTCATATCAGCAAGACTATCTACTTTATGAAAATTAATTAATAACGTTGGGAGTTGCGCATGTAATCCTCGCATTTGGTCAAACACATAACCCATATCTCTATAAGCAATACCTGCTTTTAATTCTTCATATTGATGCAACCATAAATCGTAAGAGGTTTTATCTTGATCATTAAGGCTTTCGTAATCAAATGTTTCTTTTAATTCGTTGGTGGCTTCTGTATACCAAGCCAATTGCTTATCTTCAGCTTCCTTGCTTAAATCATCTATTTTGTCATACTGATCTTTTCGCCCTTGAATGGTAAGTCCAATAGGACTCATTTGTAGCAACTCTTCGTATTTATCGTCAAACCATTGGTTAAGTGCTTCAGTTTGATTAACCACCTCTTCTTTAGGAGCTTCTTTACACGAAGTAACAAATAGAAAAACAAGTGTAGCCGAAATTGCAATGCTTTTAGTGATGAATGTTTTCATGATTGATTAAAAATTATTAGTGTTTGTTTATTTTGCAGGTTTATGTCGTACAAAATTTGGAAGACGTTTTAAAAGTAAAACAATTTGGGCAGTTTTAAGATGTAACAGATAAAATTTTCTTTAAAATTACCACAGTATTAAAAATATTGCTGCGTAATAAGTGTCTAATTACGTAGAACTACGTATTGATTTACTGTCTAAAAAAAGCTAACTTCGCTTTTGGATGATATCATTCATAAAAAACTGACGAATGATATCTTAACCGTTGTGGTGCATTTCCCAAAACGAACGCTAACATCAAAAACTGACTAAAACCGAACCGAAATTTTAATGAATTTTTCACGACATTGTGATTTATGCGAAAACCAAATAACGAGTCTTGAAAACGGATTGACTTGTAATTTGACCAATAAAAAACCTGATTTTGACAATACTTGTTCAAAAATTACACTTGACAAAAGATTTCAAGAAAAGCTAGAAATTGCTAATCTCGAATTGGAAATAAAACGCAGAAATAAAAAATCAACACATTTGACTTTTTACTCGAATATAATTATTGGTTTTTCATTAATAATTGGCGGATATTTATTTTCTAGTTGGACTATATACAGCCTTTTTCTTTGGACTGTGAAAATTGGAATAATTGCAAGTGGATTTACATTCCTCGGAGTTGCTTACTCGAAACTGAAAAGATTTAGGAAAAAATATAAAAAAGCAGAATGGGAAAAAAGTAAAATAGATGAAGTATTAAAAAAATATGGAATTGAATACTTTACAATCTTTGATTTTAAAGAAAAAATTCACGGAACTCAAGAAGTGATTGTAAATTTAGAATTTAAAAATTGGACGAAAAAACAAACAACAAATACATATAAATTTGATTATTAATAAAAGTAAAAAAACGACACCACAACAACGTATATAATCCATTGCTAGTGAGAGCCTACTTACGAAAATCCTCGCGGATTTTCTATCTGGTTTTTATTTGCTAAATTACGTGCTAAACCACGCAACGTATCATATACAAGACCGAAAGCGAAACTCCCAAATCAACCCTTTTCTTTTTAATGTATTAATTGCATCTTTGTCTTTATTATCTGAAGCTTCAGCAAAAGAATAACATCATGCGAATAGACATCATAACGGTTTTACCAGAATTACTAAAAAGTCCTTTTGAGGCTTCTATTTTAAAACGTGCTATTGAAGCAGGTCTGGTAAGCATACATTTTCATAATCTTAGAGAATATACCACAGACAACTACAAATCTATTGATGATACCCAATTCGGTGGTGGCGCAGGCATGGTCATGATGGTGGAGCCAATTGACAAATGTATTTCAAAATTAAAATCTGAGAGAGATTATGACGAAGTTATATACATGACACCAGATGGAAATACCTTAAACCAAGGGATTGCCAATCAGCTTTCGCTTAAAGAAAACATCATAATACTTTGTGGTCATTACAAAGGTGTAGATCAACGCGTACGTGACCATTTCATCACCAGAGAAATCTCAATTGGAGATTATGTATTGTCTGGTGGCGAACTTGGAGCTGCAGTACTGTGTGATGCTGTAATACGTTTAATTCCAGGTGTGTTGGGCAATGAAACATCTGCACTCACAGATAGCTTTCAAGATAATTTATTGGCACCACCAATTTACACACGACCACGAGACTACAAAGGCTGGAAAGTACCAGAAGTATTGTTTAGTGGTAATTTTCCTGAGATAGAAAAATGGCGCGAAGAACAAGCTTACCAACGTACCAAAGACCGACGACCAGATTTGTTGGATGAATAATCAAAAAAAAATAAAAGACGAGCTGGTTTGTGTTAAGGATAGTAGTCCTTTAGCCTGACCAAGACGAAGTGCAAAAACACTTGTCTTGGGAACACCAAAAAAAGAGAATAAAACATTGCAAATTTGTAATTAATACTTATTTTTGCACCCAATTTCGGGTTAACCTCTGGCGAGAATCGTGAATGTTGTTTCGAATGAACCATTAAAAAGATTAACATGGAATCTTTAATTAAATTTGTACAAGACGAATTTGTAACAAGAAAAGACTTACCAGAATTTGGAGCTGGTGACACAATTACAGTATACTACGAAATTAGAGAAGGTGAAAAAGTACGTACACAGTTCTTTAGAGGAGTGGTTTTACAACGCAGAGGAACAGGAAGTTCTGAAACCTTTACAATTAGAAAAATGTCTGGAGCAATTGGTGTAGAGCGTATCTTCCCAATTAACTTACCAGCATTACAAAAAATTGAAGTAAACAAAAGAGGTAAGGTTCGTAGAGCAAGAATATTCTACTTTAGAGGTCTTACTGGTAAAAGAGCAAGAATTAAAGAAAAGAGAAGCTAGTTTATTTTCTTTACAAAAGTATTATAAAGCCTTGGAAAACAAATTCCAAGGCTTTTTCATTGTTAACAATTGTTGATAACTACGGTTTATAACAGGTTGATATCTAAGTGCTTTAAAAATTTGTAAAATTGAAATCTTATCATAAATTAGCAATAGAGTTAAGGGAAAGAAATCATGGATTTGTTTTCATGTGGTTTTCGAACTGCGACCGTAACTCAATAAAGTAACGTTCTTTATATAATTGTTTTTTGAGGTTACAAAGCACCATGTGTATGCATGTGTAAGCTGAGAAACCATGAAGCCTTAAGGCAAGTAGTTTGTTAACCCAGACAACAAATGTGTAAGGTGGAAAGTTCAGGAAGTTAGAAGGATCGAAAGTGAGAACTAATGGAACGAGCAATGCTTCGGAAGACAGTAAATCATGCAAATGAGGTACTGAAAGATGAAGGATCAAGAAAAACGGTTAAAAACCTGAAACATGTTGCGTAACACGTCAATACATTTTGAAAGTTACAAGGATGTTTCAATTTGAAACAGCAAATGCTTGAGCCGAAAAAGTATTTTTAGAAGGATTTCGAGATTTACTGAGGTTAGCAGCAATGCTAAATAGGCCACGAAAATTACTGTTTCAGAGAAAGCCATGTCAGAGTAGATTAGTCTACAGTGATATGGCTTTTGTTTTTTTATATATTAGCGCATATTTTTAAATTATGCTTCCATTAATTCTTGACCAAACCTTCAATAACCAAGATTATACCAAATCA
>JAUIGO010000065.1 GCA_030429955.1 Bacteroidia bacterium | reverse complement strand
ACTTCTGGTAGATAAGTAACACACCTTTGCGGACTTCTTCAGCTTCTTTGTCTTCTTCAATATGGTTTAAAGCGCGCTCAAAATCGTCAAGCACAGGAAGCATTGCCACCATAACGTCCTGACTTGCAGTTTTAAACAAATCTATACGCTCTTTAGTAGTTCGTTTTTTATAATTTTCAAACTCCGCAAAAAGTCTTAAAAACTTATCTTTCTCTTTTTGTATTTCTTCTTTTAGTTGTTCCTCAACAGATACTGTTTCAACCGTTTCCTGATTTACTTCACTCTCTTTAGCACCAACCTGTTCTTCCACCTCATCTTTTTTGGTTTTCTTGCTCATAATTTTATAACACCAAGTATTAAATTTTTATCTCATTATTGGTTGGCAAAAGTACTGCCATTATTATTAAAATGTCAAAATGTCACTAAAATATTTTTTATTTTTTTTAACATTAGTTACTTTTCCAATGAGTATTTTTGTGCGAAACACTAAACATTAAAAAATAATGAAAACAAACTTTTTAAAATTTTTAACAATTGTAGCCATTGGAGCAGCTGTTGTGAGCTGTAAGAAAAAAGCAGATGAAGCTGCAACAACTGAAGCAGAAGAAGTAGCAACTTCTGAAGCTACTTCAACAAAATACATGGTAAATACTGATGAATCTGTAATTGAATGGACTGGCCACAAACCAACAGGACAGCACAATGGTACGATAAACATTGAATCAGGAGTTTTTACCGTTAATGACGGAACATTGGAAAGTGGCACTTTTATAGTTGACATGAACTCCATTGTAGATTTAGATATGCCTGCAGATGACCCAATGAACACTAAGTTGGTTGGTCACTTGAAAAGTGCAGACTTTTTTGAAGTTGAAACTTACCCAAGTGCTGCTTTTGAGGTTACTGGCTTTGAAATGGCAAATGGAAAAGCAATGCTTTCCGGAAACTTAACACTGAAAGACACTAAAAACAATGTAACTTTCCCAGTAACTACTTCTCAAGATGGTGATACTTTTACACTAAGCAGTGAGATGTTTACAATAGACCGATCTAAGTGGAATGTAAAATATGGCTCTAAATCATTTTTTGACAATTTAGGAGATAAGTTTATTAATGATGATATTGAATTAAAAATAACCGTTAAGGCTAATAAATCTTAATAGTACATATATATTTAAAAAAAGCCACTTAATGTAAGTGGCTTTTTTTAATTAAAATAGTTGAACTAAAAGATTTAAATGTTAGCTATATAGTATAATAGAATTCTAAATTACTTCTGGTTTATCAATCTATAAATTAAAATAGCGGTTCGTTTAGTTAATGCTTCAATGGTATTTAAATTAACCGTTTCTTCTGGTGTATGTGCACCATTTCCCATTGTTCCTAAGCCATCTAAACAATCTACATACTCAGCTACAAAGGAGACATCTGCTGCTCCACGTCTTCCCGGATCATAAGCTTCAACATTGCCTTGTTTTAAATCTAAACTTACTTGGTTTAAAATATTTAACAAGTTGTTGTTTCCTTCAGTTGGTTTCATTGCTGGATAACTATCAATAAAAGTAACTTCAGCAGAGGTTTGCGGCAAATTATCATTTACAATATCACGCATTTTGGCACGAGCATTTTCTTTTTGTTCTTCAGAAATAAAACGTAGTCCTCCATACACAACTGCTGTTTGTGCTACCACATTGCTTTTACCAAATACATCGCCTTTGCTTAACTGTTGGTCGTAGTTCATTTGGGTGCCACCAAGAATGATTCCTGGATTGAATGTTAGATACTCTTCTCCTTTTACTTTGCTGTAAAATTCATTAAGTATTCTTGACATTTCAAAAATGGCACCTGCTCCAGTTCTTTCACTAAATATCCCTGAAGAATGTGCTCGCTTTCCTGTTACTTCAACTTTCCAATCTGATGAGCCACGACGTGCAACCGTTGCATAGTTAAACCCTGTAGATGTTTCAAAGCCTAAAGCAATATCACTGCGTTTTCCAGCATCAATAAGATGCTTTCGGCTAATGGTCAATGGTTTTCCTGTAGCTTCTTCATCTCCAGTAAACGCCGCAATAATTTGAGCGTCTTTAAGTAAGCCATTATCTGCAAGTGCTTTTAGAGCATAAAGCATGATAACATTACCACCTTTCATGTCGTTACCTCCTGGAGCATGAGCAATGCTATCGTTTACCATTTTGAATTCTTGAAACGGACTATCTGCTTCAAAAACCGTATCTAAATGACCAATAAGCAATAATTTTTTTCCTTTGCTGCCTGAGGTTTCTGCAAATAAATGTCCTGAACGGTTAACTTCAGACATATCATACCAATTGGTTTTAAATCCAATTTCATCAAAAGCTTTACCAAAAATATCACCAACTTTTTTAACGCCTTCGTGGTTCATAGTACCACTATTAATGTTTACTACATCTTTTAAAAACTGTATAGCTTCAGTGTTATTGGCTTCAATGGATTTTAGTATTTTCTTTTCGGTTCTATTGAGTTTTTGTGCTGAAACTGTAATAGTACACAAAAGTAAAAGCAAGGTCGCTAACTTTGAAATTGATAAGGTTCTCATATTTATGTTTTATTTTATAGATTCTGCTTTACAGAAACAGTAATTAATCTCTTACTAATGGCATGGTTGAACAACGTAGTAAACCTTCTTGTTTGGCTATCTCAGCGTAAGGCACTTCTTCAACCGTAAATCCTTTTTCACGGAGCCAAGTGTTTAGGCGTGTAAAATTTCTTTCTGAAATGATAACTTCTTCAGAAATGGAAAAAATATTACTGTTCATATTGTACATCTCATCCTTGGTGATTTCAAAAATATTTTCCTTTCCAAAGAAATTGACCAACCATTCATATTCGCTTTCTACCAAAAAACCATTTTTATGGATGATGGCTTTGTCTTTTCCAATAGGCTGAAAACAGCAATCTAAATGCAAAGCGTTTTCCCTTGGGTCTGTATTGTGTTTTCTAAGTTCAAAAGATTTTACCGTTTTTTCAGGAAATAGCTCCTGAATAGCAATAACGGCATCCATATTTGTACGTGCTGTAATGTGATCTGAATAATCTTCTCCTGAATAAGTTCCAATAAAAATATAATTATTCCAAGGCATAACATCACCACCTTCAACATGGCAATATTCTGGTAATTTAATTCGGTTTTCTTTTGGGACTTGCTGCCAAACATGCTCAATAGCTTCAATTTCCCTATCACGATCTGGCAGAATATTGGCTTTAATCATTTTATCGTCGATAACAAAAGCGATATCTCTTGAAAAGATTTGATTGTAATTTTCAATGATTTTTGGTCGAAAAACTTCTACGTCATATTTTTTTAAAACTTCAGCTACTGCTTCCATTTCCTTAATCATGTCTTCTTCTTTTGGGTAGGTTCCAGCTTTAATATGCTCTACAGATTTTGGGTCATAGGCTTCTTCAATAGTAGGTATTGGGCCATTACTTTTTGCTGTTCCTAAGACAACAGCACGCAAACGTGATGTTTCGTTTTTAATATTAAGTTTTATCATATAAGGACAAATATAAAAAAGCTCCATAAATACTATGAAGCTTTTAAACTATGTAATAACTAATTTATCTTTTACTCATTGGCTTAAAGGCTCTTTGCGTTTCGCCAACGTACAATTGTCTTGGTCTACCTATTGGCTCTTTTCGCAATCGCATTTCTCGCCATTGTGCAATCCATCCAGGTAAACGACCTAATGCAAACATAACCGTGAACATATCTGTTGGGATTCCCATGGCTCTATAAATAATTCCAGAGTAAAAATCTACGTTTGGATATAATTTTCTATCAACAAAATAAGGGTCGTTAAGAGCTTCTTTTTCAAGACCTTTTGCAATATCCAGAATTGGGTCTTCAACTCCTAACTGTTCAAGAACATCATCAGCAGCTTTCTTGATTATTTTTGCTCTTGGATCAAAATTCTTATAAACTCTATGTCCAAAGCCCATTAAACGGAAAGGGTCGTCCTTATCTTTTGCTTTTGCCATATATTTTTTAGTATCTCCTCCATCTTCTTTAATTGCTTCAAGCATTTCTAATACTGCTTGGTTTGCACCTCCATGTAGTGGTCCCCAAAGTGCAGAGATTCCAGCTGATAATGATGCAAATAATCCTGCGTGGGACGAACCGACAATTCTCACTGTTGATGTTGAACAATTTTGCTCATGGTCTGCATGCAAAATCAACAATTTATTTAAAGCATTTATAACAACTTCGTTAGTTGTATAGTCTTTATTTGGTTGCTTAAACATCATTTTATAAGTGTTTTCAACATAACCTAAACTACAATCACCATAATCAAGAGGCAGACCTTGTTTTTTACGTAACGTCCAAGCTACCAATACTGGAAATTTACCCAATATTTTCACAATAGCTTTATACATGTCTTCTTTTGAATCTACATTAACAGATGAAGGGTTAAAAGATGTTAAGGCAGACGTTAATGAAGATATTACTCCCATTGGATGTGCCGATTTTGGAAATGCATCAACAATTTTACGTATGTCTTCATCAACAATAGATTGGTCACAAATATCTTTTTTAAACTTATCTAGTTCCTCTTGGGTTGGCAATTCTCCAAAAATCAATAAGTATGCAACTTCCAGAAAGTCTGCTTTTTCAGCAAGTTCTTCAATAGAATAACCTCTATATCTCAAAATCCCTTTTTCACCATCTAAAAACGTGATACTACTTTCGCAGGATCCAGTATTTTTATAACCAGGATCAATGGTTGTAACACCTCCAGTTACAGCTCTTAAATCTTTAATATCTATAGCGACTTCATTCTCAGTTCCAGTAACTAAAGGGAATTCATGTTTTTGACCGTTAATTTCTAACGTAGCAGTTTTTGACATATTTATGTAAATTTTATTGTGAAATTGTCACTTAAAGTAACTCCACGAATTTACGAAATATCTCACGAATTTTAAAGAATGTAACAAAGGTTTTTGCAATAGTATGATATAAAAAATTAATGTGTGATTTTATGTGTTGAATAGGAATAAATCTCTATTTGGTTTAGTTTAATATTTATTATTATCTTCATGTTAATAACACTAACTAAACAAATCATGAAATTTTTTAAACATCTGTTTTTTATCTTATTTTTTTCTTCCACATATAGTAATGCACAGATGATTCTCAATGCAGAAACCTTAAGAGTTAGCATGCTTAAGGATAAGGAAAATTGGGCTGGTAGTGCTGGTATAAGTTTTAGTTTTATAAAAAATACTGACGAGATATCTAATATTGCTACCAATGTTGCTGTTGGATATAATGGCGGAAAAAATCTTTGGATGATTATCAGTAATATAAATTTTATCAAAATTGAGGGCGATGCTTTTCAGAATTCTGGTGTGCAGCATTTAAGATACAATAGAGAACTTAACGATAAAATGGCTCTTGAAGCTTTTGTTCAAGGGCAATATGACAAAGTATATAAAGTTGATTTTAGAGGTTTGGCAGGTGTTGGTGCAAGGTTCAAGCTAACCAAAATTGATAGTAGCGAGGATAATGCAAAAAAGGAGAAAAATAGGGTTTACTTTGGTACTTTGATTATGTATGAATACGAAAAATCTTCTGAAATAGAGATGAACGTTACAAGCAAAGATTTTAGAAGTAGTAATTATTTAAGTTTTTCGTTATATCCTACCAATCAATTTTCAATTGTTAGTACAACTTATTATCAGCCTAGAATTGATTTGTTAAAAGACTACAGACTTTCAACCGTTGTTGACCTTAATTTAGGATTTTCACCAAAAGACGAAAATAAGGAAGGCGGCTTTTGGAGCAAGCTTACTTTTAATTTAGCGTTTAGTTATAACTTCGATTCTGTTCCGGTAGTTTCAGTACCAAAAACACAGTATAGTTTAACTAATGGGTTAAAGTATAATTTTTAAATACTCGCTATTTTACCTTAAAAGCGTTTTCTTGAGGATAATATGCTACGTTGCCCAACTCTTCTTCAATACGAAGTAATTGGTTGTATTTTGCCATCCTATCGCTTCTCGATGCTGAGCCTGTTTTTATTTGCCCACAATTTAATGCTACAGCTAAATCTGCTATGGTATTATCTTCTGTTTCTCCTGAACGATGAGACATTACAGAAGTATAACCTGCATTATGCGCCATATTCACTGCTGCAATGGTTTCTGTAAGTGTGCCTATTTGATTTACTTTAATGAGTATAGAATTAGCAATGCCATTCTTAATTCCTTTAGATAAGCGTTCTACATTGGTTACAAATAAATCGTCTCCTACAAGTTGTACTTTATCTCCGATTTTTTCGGTCAGGTATTTCCATCCTTCCCAATCATTTTCATCCATACCATCTTCAATGGAGATGATAGGATATTTTGAGGCTAGTTCTGCTAAATAATCTGCTTGCTCCTTGCTTGTTCTTACTTTTCCTGAGTTGCCTTCAAATTTTGTGTAATTATATTTTCCATCTATATAAAATTCTGCTGCAGCACAATCTAAAGCAATCATAATGTCATCACCCAATTTATAGCCGGCTTTTGAAACCGCTTTTGCAATGGTGTCTAAAGCATCTTCGGTTCCGTCTAAGGTTGGTGCAAAACCACCTTCATCTCCAACTGCTGTGCTTAAGTTTCTATCATGGAGCACTTGTTTTAAATTATGAAAAATTTCAGAGCCCATTTGCATGGCTTGTGTGAAACTTTTTGCTTTTACAGGCATTACCATAAATTCTTGAAAAGCAATTGGAGCATCACTATGTGAGCCTCCATTAATAATATTCATCATTGGCACAGGGAGTGTATTAGCACTAACACCTCCAACATATCTATACAATGGCATACTTAGCTCATTGGCTGCCGCTTTTGCAATTGCTAACGACACTCCTAAAATAGCATTAGCACCTAATTTTGATTTGTTTGCTGTGCCATCAAGATCTATCATTGATTGGTCTATAAGGTTTTGTTCAAACACAGATGCTCCAAGCAATTCTTGAGCAATAATAGTATTGACGTTTTTCACTGCTTTTAAAACACCTTTTCCCATATAGGAATTTCCGCCATCACGTAACTCCACAGCTTCATGTTCTCCTGTTGATGCTCCTGATGGAACTGCTGCTCTACCCAAGATTCCGTTTTCGGTAATTACATCAACTTCAATAGTTGGATTTCCTCTAGAATCAAAAATTTGTCGTGCATGAATGTCAATTATAATGCTCATAAGTTTTGTTTTTTTGTAAATCTATAAAGCTTTAGATAGTAAATTTGCGGCTTTTATGTTTTCTATAAATTGGTCAAATAAATACCATGAATCATGTGGTCCTGGACTTGCTTCAGGATGGTATTGTACCGAAAAACAGTTTTTGCTTTTCATTGCCAATCCAGCAACTGTATGGTCATTTAAATGCACATGTGTGATTTCAATATCTGGATGTGCTTCAGCTTCCTCTCTATTAATTGCAAAACCATGGTTTTGAGAGGTAATCTCACCTTTTCCTGTTTTTAGGTTTTTTACTGGGTGATTGATACCTCTGTGTCCATTGTGCATTTTATAAGTAGATATCCCATTTGCCAATGCAATTACTTGATGCCCTAAGCAAATGCCAAACAAAGGCAAATCTCTTTTAATGATTTCTTTTGCTAAAGCTTGAGCTTCAACCAATGGTTCTGGGTCTCCAGGTCCATTTGATAAAAAATAACCGTCTGGATTAAAGGCTTGCATATCTTCAAATGTTGTGTTATATGGAAACACTTTTATATAGGCATCACGCTTTGCTAAGTTTTCTAAGATATTTCTTTTAATTCCGATATCTAGAGCTGCAACTTTATAAGTTGCGTTTTCGTTGCCAAAATAGTAAGGTTCTTTGGTTGAAACATTAGAAGCAAGTTCTAAACCTTCCATATTCGGAATTTCGGCCAATTGCTTTTTTAATTCTTCAATATTATCAACTTGAGTTGAAATAACTGCATTCATAGCTCCATGGTCTCTAATGTAACTAACCAATGCTCTTGTATCTACATCTGAAATTCCAAAGAGATTATTTTTTTCGAAAAAGGATTCCAACGAACCATTGGCAGCATCTCTTGAGTAATTATAACTAAAATTTTTACAAATAAGTCCGGCTATTTTAATGGAGTCGGATTCAACTTCATTATCATTTACACCATAGTTTCCAATATGTGCATTGGTTGTAACCATTAGTTGACCAAAGTATGAAGGGTCTGTAAAGATTTCCTGATAGCCTGTCATTCCAGTATTAAAGCATACTTCGCCAAAAGCGGTTCCGCCTTTACTAATTGCTTTTCCGTAAAAGATTGTTCCATCTGCCAAAAGTATGATGGCTTTTTTGCGAGTTTGATATTTCATTTATTGTTGTGTTTTCAAGAGATTTCCACTTATTAGGAAACAAAGGTTTTGCAAAAATAATTTATACGTGTCAATTTTTAGCAATAATTCATAAAAAAAGGCGCTAAGTAATTAACGCCTTTTGAACAATTTTTCTTTTTCATGGTTAATTTGAAAAACCATAAGTTAAAATACGATTAACATCTGCATCTTCATTAAAGGATAATTTATTCTCCTTTGCAAACTCCTGAGCAGCCTTGGCTTGATTTGATGACATTAACTCTAAAATAGTTTTCTTTTTAAGTCGGAATGGTTTAATAGAGCTTCCTTGCATAATGAAGTAAAATTCTTTTTGTACGTTTTTGTCTGTAGATCTGTTTAGCATTGGGTTGGGTGAACCCTTAACCAATTGTATTTTGTAGCCTTTGAGCAATAATAGTTTTCCAGAATCATAAATGACTTCAAAAATCCTGTTTGTACCATCGTAATAATAATTTTTAAAAACACGATTATTGATTACGAACCTATCAATATTATTGAAATTGAACGTAAAGATGGAATCTTCGGAAATTTTAGACTCAAATGTGTTTCTTTCAATATTGAAATTAATGTTTTTAAGAGAAAACTTTTGCTGATCTGATGAGTGAATAACTGCCATGTTGTTCCAATCTTTAAACAAATGCACTGAGCCTTGTACTTTTTTTGCAGGGTTTATAAATATTGAACTTGTTGATCCGTAAGATTTTGATGAGCTTGAAACATTTCCAAAAACCTGTGCACTGTTATTTTCAATATTATTGTTTTGAGCAATGGAAAATCCAGTTATCAAAGTTGCAATTAAAAAAACATACTTTTTCATTTTCTAATTTTTTAGATACTTTTTGAGCTAAAAAAAGAGAGTTTTAAACTCTCTTTTGTATGATTAATTTTTTGAGCTATACTCAAGAATTTTTCTGACATCGTTTTCTCTTTTAAAAGAGAGGTCGTTCTGTTTTGCAAAGTTTTCTACTTCTTCAACTTTAGTTTCATCTGCATTTAAAAGTTTTAAAATCTTACTTTTCTTAAGTCTGAAAGAATTAATTCCTTTATCATCTTTTAAGTAATAAAATGATTTTCTTACTAATCTATCTCTTGTTCTGTTTACCATTGGGTTTGCAGAGCCTGTGACCTCTACTATTTTAAACCCTTTAACGATAGACCATTCATCGCCTTCATAAATAATTTCGTATACTCTATTGTCATCATCCCAATAGTAGTTTTTATAGGTTCTACCATTAATTTGAATCTTATCAATATTATTGAAACTAAATGTAAATAGTGAATCGCCTTCTACTTTAGATACAAACGCATTTTGTTTAATGTTCAAATTAATATTTCTTAATGCAAACGTTTGGTTGTCTTCTGTATAAATAACCGCATAGTTTTTCCAATCATCAAAAAGATACTCAGATCCATCAACTTGTCTTGGTGGGTTAAAAAAGGTCATAGTTCCTCCATTATATCCTGAACCATGAGAAATTTTTTGCAAATTTGGGATATCACCTGCAGCTGCTTTATTAACATTATCAGAGATTTGTGCAAATGTAATGCTTGTAATAAAAAAGCATAGTAGTAAGAATATTCTATTCATAACAGTTTTATAGTTAATTAAATAATTTTCGTAAATGTAATAAAATATCAAAAAAAAGGGTAAACTTTGGACAAAGTTTACCCTTAATAAAACGTTAAAGTTTGTTTTATTCTTCTTCGTTAGTTGCTTTAGTTTCGGCTACAGGAGCTGCTGCTGGCTTGCTTCCACCTCTTCGGCTTCTTCTTGTAGTTTTCTTAGCTTTTTTATCAGCATTATAAATTTCGTTATAATCTACAAGTTCTATCATTGCCATATCAGCATTATCACCTAAACGATTTCCTAATTTTATAATCCTTGTGTAACCTCCTGGACGATCGCCCACTTTTGCGGCTACTTCTCTAAACAATTCTGCAACAGCTTCTTTTTGTCTTAATCTAGACATAACAATACGTCTGTTGTGTGTTGTATCTTCCTTTGATTTTGTAATCATTGGTTCTACAAATTGCTTTAAAGCTTTTGCTTTTGCAACAGTTGTATTAATACGCTTGTGCTCAATTAACGAACACGCCATATTTGCCAACATTGCTTTTCTGTGAGCCGTTTGTCTTCCTAAATGGTTTATTTTTTTTCCGTGTCTCATGACATTTATTTTATCATCTTGCTACCAAATCCAGACAGTATCGTCAGGAGAGCAAAATATGATTAATTAATCTTTATCTAATTTATACTTGCTTAAGTCCATTCCGAAATTCAAGCCTTTAACATTTACAAGCTCTTCAAGCTCAGTTAATGATTTTTTACCAAAGTTTCTGAATTTCATTAAATCATTTTTGTTGAATGATACTAAATCTCCTAAAGTATCAACTTCAGCAGCTTTTAAACAGTTTAATGCACGTACAGAAAGATCCATATCAATAAGTTTGGTCTTTAGTAACTGTCTCATGTGAAGTGATTCTTCATCATAAGTTTCAGTTTGTGCAATTTCATCAGCTTCTAATGTGATACGCTCATCAGAGAATAACATGAAGTGGTGAATTAATATTTTTGCTGCTTCAGTAAGTGCGTCTTGAGGGTTGATAGAACCGTCTGTCATGATTTCGAAAACTAATTTCTCGTAATCTGTTTTTTGTTCTACACGAAAATTCTCAACGCTATACTTTACGTTTTTTATTGGTGTATAAATTGAATCTGTAAAAATTGTTCCCATTGGTGCTGTAGCCTTTTTATTTTCTTCAGCTGGAACATAACCTCTACCTTTTTCAATGGTAATTTCCATATTGATGCTTACCTTAGGATCTAAATTACAGATCACTTGATCTGAATTTAAAACTTGAAATCCAGAAATAAATTTCTGAAAATCTCCTGCAGTAATCTGGTTTTGTCCTGAAATTGAAATTGATACGGATTCGTTGTCAATTTCATCTATTTGACGCTTAAAACGTACTTGCTTTAAGTTTAATATAATTTCGGTTACATCTTCAACTACACCAGCAATTGTAGAAAACTCATGCTCTACACCTTCCATTCTAACTGATGTAATAGCAAATCCTTCTAAAGAAGATAATAACACTCTTCTTAGTGCATTTCCTACTGTTAATCCATAACCAGGTTCTAAAGGTCTAAACTCGAATTTACCTTCAAAATCTGTTGAATCAATCATGATTACTTTGTCGGGCTTCTGAAAATTTAAAATTGCCATATTGCTTTTTTGTATCAGTTATTATTTAGAATATAATTCGACGATGAATTGCTCATTAATGTTTTCAGGAATTTGAACTCTTTCAGGAACTGAAACGTAGGTTCCTTGCTTTGTATCATTATTCCATGTAATCCATTCATAAACATTGCTTGAAGACGATAATGCATGATCGATAGCTTCTAAAGATTTAGATTTTTCTCTCACTGCTATAACATCTCCAGCTTTTAATTGATATGAAGGGATATTTACAATTTCGCCATTTACTGTAATGTGTCTGTGCGACACTAATTGACGTGCACCTCTTCTTGAACGAGAAATTCCCATTCTGTACACAACGTTATCCAATCTAGACTCACATAATTGCAACAATACTTCACCTGTAATTCCAGGAGCAGCAGTTGCTTTTTTAAACATGTTTCTAAATTGACGCTCTAAAACACCATAAGTGTATTTAGCTTTTTGCTTTTCCATTAATTGGACAGCGTACTCAGATTTTTTACCACGTCTTCTGTTGTTTCCGTGTTGCCCTGGAGGATAATTTCTTTTTTCAAAAGATTTATCTTCTCCAAAGATAGCTTCGCCGAATTTACGAGCGATTTTTGTTTTAGGACCAGTATATCTTGCCATTTTTAATTTGTTATGAGAGTGATTATGAATTAAGGTCTTAATCTTATCCTTCGATAACCGTTAACCTCTCGTTGATACTTGTTAATTAATTTACGAAATATGATTGCCGAATTACGATTGAAAAATTCTAAAATCGTAAATCGTATATCAAATATTTTTATACTCTTCTACGTTTTGGAGGACGACATCCATTATGAGGTGCTGGAGTAACATCAATAATTTCTGTTACTTCAATACCACCATTGTGTATAGATCTGATTGCAGATTCTCTACCATTTCCAGGTCCTTTAACATAACACTTTACTTTTTTCAATCCTGCTTCTTTTGCAACATTCACTGCATCTTCAGCTGCTAATTGCGCTGCGTAAGGTGTGTTCTTTTTAGAACCTCTAAATCCCATTTTACCAGCAGATGACCATGAAATTACATCGCCTTTTTTGTTGGTTAATGAAATAATGATATTATTGAAAGAAGCTGTTATGTGTGCCTCTCCAATTGCGTCTACAATAACTTTACGTTTTTTAGTACTTGCCTTTGCCATATTGTTTCAGTTTTCAGTTTTAGTTGATAGTCGCTAGAATCCTAAACCTTTTATAATTTCAAACAGATTCCTTCCAACGTCTAAATACTAAAGACTAAATTTCTAATTATTACTTAGTTACTTTTTTCTTGTTAGCAACTGTTTTTCTTCTTCCTTTTCTTGTTCTAGAGTTGTTTTTAGTGCGTTGTCCACGTAATGGAAGCCCAGCTCTATGACGAATTCCTCTATAACATCCAATATCCATTAATCGCTTAATGTTTAATTGTGTTTCAGAACGTAGTTCACCTTCAATAGTAAACGTACCTACTGCTTCACGAATGTTGCTGATATCATCATCAGACCAATCTGAAACCACTTTGCTCTCGTCTACTTTTGCGGTTGCTAATATTTCTTTTGCTCTACTTCTACCTATTCCATAGATATAAGTTAAGGAGATGACTCCTCTTTTTTGTTTTGGTATGTCTACACCTGCAATTCTAGCCATAATTAACCTTGTCTTTGTTTGAATCTAGGATTCTTTTTGTTGATTACGTAAAGTCTTCCTTTTCTGCGTACGATTTTACAATCTGCGCTTCTCTTTTTAACTGATGCTCTTACTTTCATCTGTATTAATATCTATAAGTTATTCTTGCCTTAGATAAATCGTAAGGACTCATTTCTAATTTTACTTTATCTCCTGGTAATAATTTAATGTAATGCATACGCATTTTACCAGAAATGTGTGCAGTCACAATGTGACCATTTTCTAATTCTACTCGAAACATTGCATTTGATAATGCCTCTATAATTGTTCCGTCTTGTTCTATTGCTGCTTGTTTTGCCATAGTAATCTAGGAATTTTATCCTTTTCTGTTTTTACCTGTCTTCATCAAGCCATCATAGTGTTTATTCAACAAGTATGAATTTACTTGCTGCATTGTGTCAATTGCAACTCCAACCATAATTAGTAGTGATGTACCACCAAAGAATAATGCCCAGCCTTGTTGTACGTTCATAAGCTTTACAATAAATGCAGGGAACACTGCGATTAAAGCTAAGAATATAGAACCTGGTAATGTTATTTGTGACATTATTTTATCTAAATATTCTGATGTTTCAGTACCTGGACGAATACCAGGAATGAAACCACCACTACGTTTTAAATCATCTGCCATTTTATTTGTAGGCACTGTGATAGCTGTATAGAAGTACGTGAATATTATAATTAATACTGCAAAGACAACATTATACCAAAATCCGAATAAATCAGAAAATTGAGTTTGCAGCCATTGTCCTACAGATGAATCTTTCATAAAATCCATACCTCCAATTAATCCTGGAACAAACATAATAGCTTGCGCAAAAATAATTGGCATTACACCTGATGCATTTAACTTTAATGGAATGTATTGTCTTGATCCAAATACATTTTTCTCATAGCCACCAGATTGTGTTCTTCTAGCATATTGCACTGCAATTTTACGTACAGCCATTACCAACATAATAGATAGTAGTATGATTACAAACCAGATGACTAATTCAATAAGAATCATGATTAATCCTCCGTTTGATTCAGTAACTCTTGCAGCATATTCTTGAATAAATGATTGTGGTAATGTAGCAATAATTCCTACCATAATTAATAATGAAATACCATTACCAATACCTTTATCAGTTATTTTTTCACCAAGCCACATTGCAAAAATACAGCCAGTTACTAATATCACTATAGAAGAGAAGTAGAACAAACCTCCTTGACCTAATAAAAATGCTTCTTGTGGAATACCCAATGAAGGTAAACTTACTAAGTATCCTGGAGCTTGCACCAAACAAATAGCTATTGTTAACCAACGTGTAATTTGTGTGATTTTCTTTTGCCCACTTGCTCCTTCTTTTTGTAGCTTTTGTAAATAGGGAATTGCTATTCCCATTAACTGCACTACAATTGACGCTGAAATATAAGGCATAATACCTAAAGCGAATACAGATGCGTTTGCAAATGCACCACCTGTAAAGGCGTTGAGTAAACCTAGCAATCCTTGTTGGGTATTCTCATCAATCATTCCTAATTTACTTGCATCTATACCAGGAAGAACAACTTGTGCTCCAAAACGATAAACTAAAAGCATTCCTAAAGTAAGAATGATTCTATCTTTTAGTTCCGTTATTTTCCAAACATTTTTTAAAGTCTCTATAAATTTCATTGTCTAGTTGGGTCTTATAAAGTTACAGCTTCTCCTCCAGCAGCTTCTATAGCAGCTTTTGCTGAAGCGGTAAATTTATGAGCTGTTACAGTTAATTTAGCTTTTAATTCGCCACGTCCTAAAATTTTAACTAGGTCATTTTTGCTAGTTAAACGGAAAGCCATCATTGTATCTAAATCAATTGAATCTTTAATTTTCTTTTCGTCAACCATTTGTTGTAAAGTGTCTAGGTTAATACCTTGATATTCTTTACGGTTAATGTTTGTAAATCCAAACTTAGGAACTCGTCTTTGAAGTGGCATTTGTCCACCTTCAAAACCAAGTTTCTTAGAATAACCTGAACGAGATTTAGCTCCTTTGTGACCACGAGTTGCAGTACCACCTTTTCCAGAACCTTGTCCACGTCCTACTCTTTTTCCTTGATTTTGTACAGAACCTTCTGCTGGTTGTAAATTACTTAAGTCCATTGTATCTTATTATTTTGTTTCTTCTACAGAAACTAAATGTTTAACTTTATTAACCATACCAAGAATATTTGGCGTGGCATTATGCTCTATTGTTTGTCCAATCTTTTTCAAACCAAGAGCTTCTAATATTAGTTTTTGGTTTTTAGTACGATTGATCGCGCTTTTTCGTTTTGTTACTTTTATCTTGGCCATGATATTCTTTATTATGCGTTAAATACTTTTTCTAAGGAAATTCCTCTATCCTTAGCAATTGTTTTTGCATCTCTTAGTTGTAATAATGCATCAAAAGTTGCTTTAACAACGTTGTGAGGGTTAGATGATCCTTGAGATTTTGATAATACATCATGTACACCAACAGCTTCAAGTACTGTTCTTACAGCACCACCAGCAATTACTCCTGTACCAGGAGCCGCAGGAATGATGTTAACTCTTGCTCCGCCAAATTTCCCTTTTTGTTCGTGTGGCAATGTACTTTTGATAAGTGGAATACGAACTAAGTTTTTCTTAGCATCTTCAACTGCTTTTGCTATTGCACTAGCAACGTCTTTAGATTTTCCTAAACCATGTCCTACTACACCTGCTTCATCACCTACTACTACGATAGCTGAAAAACCGAATGCACGACCACCTTTTGTTACTTTTGTAACCCTTTGTACACCAACCAAACGAT